>CAZKBD010000005.1:0-47961 GCA_964550945.1 uncultured Methanosarcinales archaeon | reverse complement strand
CAATATGGCACAATTTGCTTAGATTATAACAAATCAATCCTGTCCCAAAATCCACCCAATTTATATCCTAAATCAAAAAGAAAACCTTTTTAAACAACAGAATTCCACCAATCTGAGATGGATGGTTAAGTGGAATTCTGTGTGCTCAAAAACCGCCACATTACTGGTGGAATTCTGAGCATCAAAAACCACTTACAGTTGTTGCGACCGTAACAATCATGCCACCCATTTTTGATTGGTGGTTTTTGACACATTCCAATATTTTGCAGCTTATATGCGGAGGTGCCGGAGCGGCCAAACGGGATAGAGGATTCCAATGATTTGGTGGAATCAGTCCAAGCTTAGGTCGTTCACAGGTGTGATGAGCTGATTCCAGCTGTGATTGCAAGACACCTATTGGCTTAGTGCCTACAGGGGTTCGAATCCTCTCCTCCGCATTCAATTTTCTTTCAAGAAATCCTATTTTTTATCTCCCTTGCCTTTCTTTTTCTTCTGGACAACAATCGTTGTATCTTTATTGATCTTTATTTCCTTGATCTTCTGGTAAAGCCCTTCTTTCTTCTTCTTGAGAAGCTCATATAAGGCAAATAAAGTGATTATTGCACCCGCAATTGACGATATAACAATGATATTATCTTTTATTTTTTGCATAAAAGGCTTTTTCTTAGATTCGTCAATAAGGCGCTTCTGGTCAACATATTCATTATTCGCCAAGGCAATGTTTATCTTGGTCTTTTCAGCATCTCCGCTAAGCAAGCTGGATTCTGAAGTTCTCAAATAACCCTTTAGTTCATCTAGCTTAACTCTTGAAACATCATAATCGCCCTCTTTATTCTGTAAGTCGGTTTCTAGAGATATGTATTTTGCTTTTAAGTCATCAAGCTTAGCTGAAAGATCGATCAATTCATCCTGTCTTGCTTCTTCCATCTCCTTTAGCTTTGTTTCATTTACAAAATATGGTTCAGCTTTTATTGAAACCTTCTCATAGAAAACCTTGTCACTTATCTTGATTGCAAGCAATATTTCTCCTTTTTCTCGGAATTTGCCTTCTATATAAGCAGGAGCTGTCTGATTAGGGTTTAGTAAAGCTATTGGAACAATATTGTATGCTGAGAATCCTCTGCCAACAACAACAGGCATAAGATTATTTAAAGCAACTGTGCCAGTATTAACAACATTAATTGTAACTACAACATCTCCTGGATTTGCTTCTTTTGGCTCTATGCCTGCTAGCTGAAAACCAATGAGTCCAGATGGAACTACCCCTGTCTGATTCTGTGTTTCGTTAAGACCAGGAGTTTCATTAATAATCTCATTATCAAAACTGGGGTTTTCTTGCGCATTTACAACTATGCACATCATCAATAATAGTCCAAAAATCGTTAAAAATTTACTAGGCATCAGTAATCACTCCATTAGGTTTTACCCTTGCCCTAGTTAATCCTGAATTTATAAATCTTTGCAAAACCAAAACTTTATATATTTCTAATTAAAATATATTATAAAAGAGGTGCTGGAGTGGCTTTTTTTGATAAAGTGATGTTCTGGAAAAAGAAAGAAGACGATTTTATGATACCTGAGGGCCCTAAGCCTTTTGGCATGGATGCTGGTTTAGGCAGAGAGCGTGATTTAGGACTTGGAGCTACTGATATTGGCCCAGGATTTCCAGGCTCTTTTGAAGAGCCTTCAAGGCCAAGCTTTGAGCAGCCAAGCTTCATGCAGCAGCAGCCATTGCAGCAGATGCAGCAATTTCATCAGCCAATGCAGCCATTACAACAGCCGCAGCAGTCAACTAATGATTATATTGTATCCAAAAACATTGAAGTTCTGTCAAGCAAATTGGATGCTTTAAGAGCCGGAATAGAAAGCATAAACCAGAGATTAGCTCATCTGGAAAGGATAGCCAGTGGAGAGCATGAAGAAAGAAGAAGAAGCTGGTAAGGCATTAAGGATATTTGGCCTTGCTTGCCTGATCATTGTTCTTGACCAGTTCTCAAAATTTTTAGTGGTAAGATATCTTGGCAAAAGCGTTCCAATAATCAGCAATATATTCCATCTGACTTACATCCATAACACAGGCGCAGGCTTTGGCATTTTAAAAGGAAAAAATACATTGCTCATATTTGTTGCTCTGATGATAATTGGCGCAGTGCTTTTTTATTACGACAAGCTAAAGAACAAGGCAATAGTCCATTATTCAGTAGGCCTCATCTTAGGCGGCGCAATTGGGAATCTTATTGATAGGATCAGGCTGGGTTATGTAATTGATTTTCTCGATTTCAGGATATGGCCTGCTTTTAATGTAGCAGACAGCGCTGTCTCAATAGGAGCAATATTGATGATAATCTATCTCTGGAGAACAGAATCATTTAAGGCATGAATGAGCCTTATACCCTTTTTTCTTTGCTTCTTCTTCGCTATCAAACCATACTTGATTTTCCTTCTTGATATTGTTTGCCCAGTCACACTTTGGCGCGTGATAGCTTCTTCCAGTAGTGCTGCCAATAAACTTTCCTGGCTCAAACACTTCTTCAATCTCAGGCTCAGCCTCTTCCCTGCCCATATTCACTACTGAGATTATAAATCCAACCACGCCTAATATCACCAGCAGGAAGAACATGCTGCTTGACATCACAGATTTGAAATAAATAAAGATGACATCCAGCAATATAACCGCTGAGATAATTGAGAGCAATACCCACCCAAACCTAGCTTCAAGGTAAGCAGCAACCATAGCAATAAATGTGAAGAGAAGGATAACTCCAAATAAAATCAATTCGCCGATAAAGAAAAACCTCTTAAGGTCAAAAATAACCATAATCAAGCCAATAAAAGCAATTAGCAGGATTATATCCATTACAATAAGTGAACCTGTTCTACTACCCCCCATATTAAAAAGTTAAACAGTGCTAATATTTAAGGATTTCTATTCTGGAGTAGTGATATTGGTTATTGCTTGGTGTTATTAAATAGATTAGTATATTCAGAACTCTTCAAACTCTTCTATCTGTTTTAGATGGCCCCTGTTTTTTAGGAAATTAACCTGAGTTTTAGTATATTTATATAATATATCCCCTTTCTCGTCTCCTGAGTACTCCCATGGCTCTACAATAATAATATCTCCTTCCCTAACCCATAACTTTCTTTTTAATCTTCCTGGTATCCTGCAAATCCTATTTTTCCCATCAAGGCATCTTACTTTCATCCTTGAGCCCCCGACTCTCAACTCAAGAACCCCAAATGTCTGCCTTCCTCTTGGCAATTTGATTCTAGAAATCTGCTCTTGAAGTTCTTCCTGCCTTGCCTGCTCTTCCTTCTTTTTACTCATTTAGCAGAAATAATAATCAGTTATTTATAAAGGTTTAGGTTAACTTCGCCATCACATCCTGCAATTGTCTTAATTCTTTTTTTTCATTTGAGACTAGAGAGAGGTAAACTGCAAAAGGCACTGCAGCTAAAGCAACCCAGAATACCCAATCTGATTCCGGATTAGTAGATCTATTCCAAGTTTGGTAAGCCAGCCATGCAGGCGCTACTTTAGTAACATTCCACCATTTTCTTCTGAATGATTTATCTTTGAAGAGGTTTGCATAAAACTTATCAATCCTGATATAATCCAACAGATTAATCTTTCCTTGTTTTGTCATTAAGTAAACATGCCTTGGATTGAATATATTCACCCCATAGCCTGGAACATCCATTACGCTCATGACAAAAGCAGTTGCCAGGCTGCCTAGCTCATATACTTTGCCTATTGCAGAAGTGGCTTTGCCTATTAATGAATAGACTCCTGTAAATTCTGCACCATAGACTGCAGCAAGCTTGACTGTTCTTGAAAATCTTCTTGCATCAAATCCCCTTCCCTCAATCCATTGAGCTAACCCATCCCCAACGCCATAGAATGCCAGCATAGTCAATGAATTAGTAACAACGGTTGACAATGTCCCATTCTCTGACAAATAATGGGAATAAAATTGTTTTGCAGCTTCTGTTGTTTCTGGCATTAATGCAGACAGCGCATACAGGCCTGCTGCGCCTGCTGCCAATATTCCTGCTTTTTTCAGCTTGCTGTAATCCCTTTCAACTAAGCGGTCAAGATAAAGCGGAACTACTCGGTTATAATCTGCAGCTCTCGCTTCATCTATAAGTGATTTCTCGCCAGGAAACCTGTTCTCTAAAGAATCAAGATGTTGTCTCCATTTAACTTCATCAAACAAAAATCCATGATGCCTTAATTTTCTTTCACTGATTCCTATAGATACTGCTGCCTCAAGAGTTGGTTGAGTATACATGTTAAATTGGCTAAGCCGCTCTGTCCAATGCTTTGTACACAGCTGTCAATGGCCTCAAATCTTCTGTTGGTTTTTGTCCAGAAGCTAACCTTAATAGATCAGTATATTGATAGCTTTTAAACGCAGTTGTCCTTGAGCCAGAAATATATAATCTAGCAGTAAGATTTGCAAACTGCACTGCTTCTTCAACATTTAATCTTCCTGACTTAAACTCCTGCTCATGATTTAATATATAAGCGTTTAATCCTGCTCTCCATGAGTCTCCTGCGCCTGTTGTTGTAAATATCTCTCCGTTATTTGTTGTGAACCAATTCTCAACTGTAACCTGCACTGATTCTCCATTTGGCTTGTAGTATAAGACAACTGCCTCTTCTGGAGATGTTACTGCGTAAAATCTTGCTTCATTTTCTTTGCAATAGTTATCTTTTAAAAAATTAAAAAATGCTTGCCTCTTCTCTGCTCTAGTATTTCCTGATGAGAGTTTGTATTGTGGAATCATCAGCTCCACTTCATCATCAGAGCAGACAAACATATCCGCAACTTCTAAAGATGGCCTTAAGCAGTCATACCTTTTTTGATCTCCAGCATATGTATGGGTATCAACCATCACTAATGAATCTAGAGTTTTTTTAATCCATCTAATGTCATTTGCAAGCAAATCCCCCCCGCCACAATCTGCTCCATTCTCAAATAATCCAGAATAGCTTATTTGAACACTTTTTGGATTGAGTGCGATTAATCTTTCTTTTGCCTGAGCACTCCCAAAATGAAAGTATTTTCCAGCATCTTCGCAAAATACCAATGGCTCTCTTTTAGTGCGGTCTTCAACCTGAATTTTTATAGAAACATCGCTTCTGTGCATGGCGTCTACAATCATCCCTGAAGTAGTGACTCCATACTGTTCCATACTCTTACGAAAATAATTGCCCTCTACATCCTGACCAGTAAATCCCATAACTCCTGTTCTTATGCCTAAAGCTGCTGCTGGCAATACTACATTTCCACAGCCTCCAAACTCTGAAGAAGCCAGCTGCTCAACTGTTAATGTTGGCCTGTTTTTAATAATCTCGTCTGCTGGGACGCTAAGCTCCCCTTCCTTAATCTCGACCCCTGGGACTTGAACTGACTGCCCAACATCAAGAACCAATACCCCTGCGCTAAGAAAATCAACTTCTTGGCCAGTATTTCCCTTTAGATATTGAATTGCCGTTTTTGGAGTATACTTTTGATGGTTCAATTCAACTAACGCTTTTATTCTTCTGTATAAAGATGCTGACATTTTTTATCCTCCTTGTTCAGTATTATGAAACCACTATTCCTCTTCCTATTCCATCATCTCATTTATTATAAATACCAGAACCTCTTTTCATCGGTTGAAAATATTGTTCAGCTTATAAAGGTGATGGAAAAAATAATCATTGGCAATACTGCTGGAACGAAACCATCTGGTCGTGATCTCTTAACTCGTATTTGATGCCTGCTCTGTCCAGCACGTTTAACAAACCCCTTACTGCCATTCCAAAGCCAACTGGATTTGAGAATCCTCCAAATAATCCACCGCCATCAATATGGCCTTCAACATCTGCTGGAATGCCTGGAATACCAAAAGCCCTCAGTTTCTCATAAGTTTCAACTTGCCTTGAAGCAAAATCATCCATTATTGCCTGATGGCCCACTAATCCTCTATCAGCAGGGCAGAAATGCTTAAGCGCTTCCTCATCTACTGTCCTGCCGCCTGGACAAGGCTGATTATAATCTTTAATATGGAACCAGCCAAGAACACCCCTCATTGCAAAATACTCATGCACTCCATCTAATCCTGCAACATGGAGATTAGCCCCATCATAAATGCCGACAACATTTTTGCTGGGTAACTCGCTTACTAGCTTATTCAAAGTGGCTCCATCAGCTGCAGTTAATCCAGGCTCAGGCTCGATTCCAAAAAGAAAACCATGATTTTTGCAAGGTACAACTATTTCTTCCCATAATCTCTTAAAAGCTAGGGAATAAAATTCTCCCTCTTTAGCCTCTTTAGCCCCATCAGGAGGATAAAAAGAAAATCCCCTTATAAGCCTGCAATCTAATTTATCACCAGCCCTAAATGCACCTTCAAGCTGTACTCTTACTTGCTCTGGGCTTTTGTAATCTGCTTTTGCTGGTCGTCCTTCAACTAAGCCAGCTTTTCCAATAGGCGTTCCTAGAGTTGCAACTCTCATGCCATATTTTTTGTTGAGTTTTACAATCCCATCCAATTGATCAGGATTTAAACCAGTCACATTTACGTTTTCTCCGGGTATTCCGCTAAAATTAAATGCTCTTGCAGTATAATATAATAATCCCTGGCCAGCAACTGCATCCAATTGCTGCTCAAGATCAGCGATTCTTCTATCTCTAACAGCTTCATCAGCGAATGCTGATGGAATGAATAAAGCTTTTGTCATTTTCCCGTCCTCCAATTTATTTTATCCTCTTGAAACGCGATAACCCATCTCTCTAAAGTAGTCTGTTGCTAAAACTACCTTAAAGCTTCCAGAGCCATCAAGAAGAGGCACTGCAATCTTTGTTGCTCTTTGTATCGCTCCATCAAAAAATATATCTCCTGGATCAAAACTAGGCGCAGAGCTTTCTGCTGATACATTTCCATTAGGCCCAGCCAAAACAGCATGAGGATGCCCAGGAGGTATCTCATAAGAACGTCCTACATTCATCTCAATAGCAATTATGGATTCACGGGAGATTTGACGACCTCCTTTGTATAGTTCATAACCTTGTTGAGCCATTATTTCTAATTCTGTAGATGGTATTCTCTGATCCATGCCAAAATCGCTAATTGGCCTTTCATAATACCTAGATTCGCAGACAGCACGGTTAATGCTTGGCGCTATAAGCCATCCACCGCCATGAAGCACAGTAAATGTCTCACCCTTGCCATAAACAATTTCTCCTCCATGTTTTGCTGCATAGTCATGTATCCTTGCTAAATCATCCCTGCTTAGCCTATTTACCGGAACATAATAACTGAAGTTGTCTAAAGAAAATCCAGGCCTTTCATCTGCTTTTTCAAAATCAGGATTTCTCTGTTTTAAATCAACCAATTTTTCTAAGATAGCTTTTGGGATATCTTCAGAATTTGGCAGAATAATTGTTGGCTCATGAGAATGCATTGGAAGATATTGGTTTGGAGTCCATATGAGGTATTTTCCGCAATAACCGCCTGATTTAAGCGCTGGAACATCATCATGAGCTTGTAATACTTGCCTGCTGGCAACATTTGCGATTACCACAAGCTCTAAACCCACTCTGTTAATTGTCCCTTGATCAAATGGAACTGATTCTCTAATCTGTCCAACTCTAATCCGTCCAACCCGATATTCTGGATTTGTCAAGGAAAAATCTGCAACTTCAATTGTTCTTGGGTCAATCGATTCGGCAAATGCTGGCAACGCTCTCGCTAAGATCTTATGAGCTTCATCTTGTTTTCTTAAAAACGTGTTTAGTTTTAGCATTTTCAATGCCTCCAATTATCTTTTCTGTGAATGTTGCGCTTCAAATTGTGCATATGCTGGCCTGAATACCTCTCTATAAAATGCTGAGGCATCTCTATCTGGTTCAATAACCCTTTCAGCTGGATTAGCCTGAATAAAGCTAGCCACAACATGGCTTAAATTAATCTGGGGACTGTCTGGCTGATGGCTTAGATAATCTGCTGCTGCTGTCAAAGCTGCGCCAACTGCTGCTGCATTTTGCGCATGTTGTAAGCAATATCCTTTCACACCAAACATATTAGTCCATACTTGAAGAACATCTAAATTGTTTGTTGTGCCTCCTGCAAATGCAATGCCATTCAATCCAGGGATTATGTCTCCAAAGTAATGATCGCTCCAATTTTTCATTGATGCTGCATTGGCTTCAACAGCCGCCCTCATATCCTTAGCGAACAATCTTTCACCATAGGTTTCATGAAGTATGACTCCATGCGCATCTGGTGCATAAGGCACTATCTCTGGCTGGAACCATGGCAAAGCCATTGCGCCATCATTTCCAGGCTTAGTGGCTTGTAAAGCCTTGGATATCCTTTCAAAATCTTTTGAGTTCCATCCCCACTCGTCTAAAAGGCTTACCAAACTTGTAGAGCCATTATTCTTGCAAAGCAGCGGCATATATGGATAATCCGGGTGATTGCTCCCAAAATTTCCTTCAAAACCAGGTATAGGGAACTTAGAATAAGGGCTTGCTGTATAACTGGTTGCCAAGCTAACTGGCATTATATGGCCTGGATCAAAGATAAGATATGCTGATGATTTAATATTATCCTGATCAGAGGTGTAAACATTCAAATTTGTAAACCCCATCTGCCTAAAACGCTCTGTTGCTCTTCCAATTAAAGAGCCTGCAGGAGTTACTTCTTTAACCTTTTCATGCAAATCTGGTGCAATAATTTTCATTGCTCTCTCATCTAATCTAAGAGTGCTTAAATCCACAAATCCTGAAGCTGCTGCATCTCCTGGCCCAGAGAAAGTTGGAACTCCTGTAACAAAAAAAGGAAATAACGCATTGCCTACCATTATGGAGGTTGCATTTTGATATGCTTCAGTGCCTACTCTTTTAGAAATTTGTGAACCAGGGTAGCGCTCTGCCATTGTTATTACATTCAAACCACGTTCTTTCATTAATCCATTTAAGGTTGCTGATTGTTGCTTTGTTGATGAGTTTTTCCAAGTAGGGCATTCACATGTTAAGTATGGCTCAACCAGTTCTCTTAAAGGCCTGGTATCTCCTCCAGTAATTGCGGTCTGCATAAGATCGCCAATGAGGTAAGCTGTTAGGTGGCCTTGCACAGAAAATGACATTGCCACAACATCTTCATTTTTGAAAGAATCGTCTCTAGCTGCTTTCAACATTACCCTTTCTAATCCCTCAGCAAGGATATGGCCTGGAAAAGAATACTCTCCTTCATTAGCTCCTTGGACCATCCCTTCTTCTGTTGTTTGAAAACCGAATTCAGAAGCCAGTTCCCTCATATCTAATTGGTATGTAGCGATTATTTCTCTCGCGTCAATATCCAATGCTACTAATTTATGGCCAGTTGAACTCGCATCATAGCCAAATGATAATCTTGCCATTTTAACCTCCTGCTAATTTAGTTTGCCTCAACTATCTTTTCCATTAATATGCTCCTATATTGGCTAATCTTCTCACCGATTCTTCCAGTAAATGGTTGGAGCTCTTTATATTGAACTCCTAAACTGCTAACATCAACATCATAAGGATGGCAATTTAACAAAGCTGCTTTGCCGACAATACCCATTCCCAAAGTTGTTGTTTCATTTATTGGATTTCCATCTTTATCATACATTGCATAAACCTTTCTT
Source organism: uncultured Methanosarcinales archaeon (assembly GCA_964550945.1). Taxonomy (GTDB): domain Archaea; phylum Nanobdellota; class Nanobdellia; order Woesearchaeales; family CAZKBD01; genus CAZKBD01. Next base: position 38,297 of record CAZKBD010000005.1, on the reverse strand, counting down.
CCAGTCATTGTCGCTAACAATCTTCCAAAATATGGATCTTTGGAAGCGCCTGCTGAAAGCACTATTGGTGCTCCTTCTGAAGCTATTTCATCAACATGATAAGCTGTAACTGAAGCAGTCATTAAGTTTGCATAAACAAATGCTTTGCCTGGATCACTAAAGAATTCTTCTTCATTGAGAATTTTTCCATTAACATTTGGAAATGGTCCTGATCCTTGGCTTTCTTTTGTTAAGTTTGGAAGTACAAAACAATTTAGGCCTATTAATGATTGTTCTAATGCAGATTCATTGAATTCAGGTCTAGCACCCCCATATCTTTCTCGGATCCTACTTTGCAGATAATTAAAATCTGTTCCACCCCTATACATTCCTGTAACAACTGGCTCTCCATCAACACTTCCTTGGCACATAATGCCATGTTCATAACCGTTTTCAGGAAGGACTGCTGTCCTAACACCTAACTGAGCAGTCATTGTCCATGTACCACCATCAACATGCACTATAGGTTTTCCTTTCATTTCAGGAAATGCTTGATAAAATGTTGACACCAGAGGAATATGGGATACGCAAGTATCATGCGCACCTGGAACAATAAGGGGCATTGTTATGAGCGTAAGATACTCAGCTTGAGGTCGTGGCATTTCTCCAATAGATCTATAACAAACAGCCGCTTCTTTTGGAACAAAATTCCAGAATAAACCATGTTCAAACATTCCTTCCTCGCCACCCATCTGTCCAAGCTTAATAACCAATTTGCTTGGAGTTCCTGGTTTTTTTGTAATATCCCTGGCACCTGCATGGCACATCCAATAGCTATGCTCGTTGCCTGCCAACTTGACAGCTCTGACAAAATCATCGCTTAAGAAATGGCCTGCCATTAAGGTTCCATATCCTCCAAAACCTCCAGATCGTTTGAGCAAAGGCAACCTTTCCATCTGTTCAAATAACATCCTCTTGGCTAAAGTCAAGCTTCCAGGATAGCTTAACATAGATCCTGTCTGTGCGTAGAATTCTGCTTCACTGCCAGCTAAATGCCTAAACTGTTGTTCAACTCTTTCCGGATAATGATGATCGTATGATAATGTTAGGCCGCCATCTGGACCCTCAATCAGCCTATTATCACATCCAACCAGTCCACCTGAAGCGCCTCGTGCAACAGGAGCAACAACTGCTGCACTTCTTAGTTCAGCAGGCAATGCTTTAATTTGTTGATCAAACCACGCAAATTCTTCAGCAGTGCAGTTATATGCAAATCCATCTACTTGTGTAGTGGGAGTTCCAGTCATTTCTGAAGCAACTGTTACTAATGTTTCTAGATTCAAAACTTCAAGCTTGATATGAGTTGCGCCATCTACTGGTACTATGATTGTTCGCATTTTCCCCTCCATTAACATCAAACAGCGATATTATAATCATCTTCCTTCTAAGATATCCACTAAACTTGATTGTTGTAGTTGGAATTGTCTTACTAGTTCTTCCATGGTTCCTTGCGCTGATTTTGAATCGCCAACAATAACTCCTTTGGTGTTTTCAGCTGCCCTGATCTCATCAACAGCTAAAAGTAATTTGTTATGCACTGGCTGGCCTCCATTTTGACGGTGCATATCTTGTTCATACCTTGTCTGGAATTGCTCTTGGCCTGTTCCAGAAGCAAGCAATATTCCAGCTATACCATATCCTACTGGGAATAGATGACCTGCATCTGAACCAAGTACAGCCATCTTTCCCTCTGGAATCATAACTAATGCTCCATCCCTTACATCAACATGAGGAGTATTGCGCTCCCAATAATAACTGGGAGTTACAAAAGCAAAAGCAGGCACATACATAGCAATCATGCCTTCATTAGAAGAAGGATGATACTCAATCAATTGAAAAGAATATTTTGCATTGCCATGTACAAGAGTAGCTCCGACCTGTGCTGGAGATGAGCCAACAATATCTACTAAAACCGGACAATCTTTAGCAAAAACTTTATCAGCTAATGATACATAATCATAAGCCTGAGCATTGCCTTTTAAAACAGATTCAACCCTTGCTTCTCCACCTTCGGCTGCTTTAGCAACATTATGATAAAAACTTCCGGAATTGATCATAATCATACCTTGTAAACCAAATGGAAGATAGGTACACATTAATCCATCCTCTCCGATTTTAATATCCAATCCTTTAGTTGTTAGAGCTCTAACATGAGTTGGATCACTTAAATCATGGACAAACCCCTGTTGTCCTGGCCCATATGCATCATGATTTGCCTCTAACCAAGGCTTAACAACCATCTCTTGATAATCATTAGCTGCTGAAATAAATCTTTGTTCTGTCATTTTTATTGCCTCCAATATTTTCCATTAATCATTTATCAACAAAAAACCTATAATTGATTGTAACAACATCTGGAGCATCGCCTTTTCTGTACAATACAGGATTAACTCCTAGCAAAGCGCAAAGGTTAGGATTATTTGGGCCATTGGTTATTTTACCTGGCTCTATGCACACAGCGCTAAATCTTCCTGCAGGCTCTGTTGATTTGTGAGACATTGCGCTTGCAGTATAAAATTGGGCTGTTCTTCTGTCTGATGTGCATTCAATCCCTATCCCGCTAAATCTAGAGACAAGAGTCGCTTCAATAGGATGTCCGTCTGGAGCTACTAAACGAACATCATATCCATCTTTTCCAAAATAGGGTTGGTTACCAATGTGCCTTTCTTCACGAAAATCATACCTTGTGCCATCAACTGATACTAATGCATTTTCTGGCAATGGAATCTTATGTCCATCTACTTCAACATACATAGTAGCATTTGTCCTGAACAAAAGATCATGGACAGTTCTGCCTAAATCCACTCCATGCGGATTAAAATAAGTGTGGTCAGTTGCATCTAAAGGCACGCCTACATAACTTTCACTCCATTGAGTAATTCTTTTTGAAGCAGTGCCATTATCTGAAAGCCCGACCAACGCATTGCAATGTATAGGCCCAGGAAAACCCCCATGGCCATCCACAAACTCTAGACCAAACTCAAGCCCTGTTCTTGTTTGGTGTTTAATATGCCACTCATTATTAATACCTTGAATCCATATGCTACCAGGGCATACTCCACTGTGAAGATTATTAAAATTACCATTATTCGCAAATAAATTAACTGTTTCTCCAGTTTTATCATCTCTATAAGAAGCAGGACCTATTCTGTTTGCATGAGGCACAACAATTCTGCCTTGACAGCTTGTGTCTCTTTGATATTCTTCCAAAGACCTATATCCTAATACGATATTTTTTAGCCTGCCATTTCTGTCAGGAACAGTCACTCTTATAGTAGCAAGGCCATAAGCAGAAAGAAGCATTTCAACGTCATTATTCCTTAATCTCCAAATGCCTCCTGCTTTTTCAAATCCTTCTAATCCTAATTCTCTTACTCCTGTTGCGCTATCAAGGTGGTCTAATTCTAATGACATTTTAAGCCCTTAACCTTTTCTCTAAATCAGGGATAGTAACTAGTAATTCCTCTCTGTTTAATCGCCCCAATACTATATTCGCAGTTCTGGATTGATCAGGATTTACGATTCCAACCTCTCCATCCTTTTTAGCTTGAGAATACCCTTCAGGCTTTCCAGTTGCAGGAAGCAAGCCAAGCGAATTGGTAACTGCAAATCCTTCTCTTTCTGCTTGCTCTTCTGTTGCATCCCTCATCCAGATTACTAGCTGTTTAAGCTCTCTTGGGTCATATGCAGTAATATCTGCAGATCCATCAGCTCTTACTTGAGCTGCAATTGCGTAATCTCCATGCTGCTCTCCATAGAAAACTAGCTCAGGGAAAATAGGCCTGCCTAGATTAACATGCATAAATTGTTGCGGATTTTCTCTTGCAGCATTCTTTAATGCTTGGTAAGCTATTTGCTCAGCTGGACTTAAGCTAGATATATGCCCTGGATCCTGCTCCCTTACCCTAAGATTTTGTAGATCGGGATAGAAGATAACTCTTGAGCCGTCAACTTTTCTATGATTAATATGCTCTAAAAACATAAAGTCCAGATCACCTAATCCCCTATTATATGTAGTTGTTGCAAGGTGTATCAGGGCTGTTTTGTCATTAATGGTAACTTCCCTCTTAACAATATATGCCCTGTCCATTGATCCGTTAAGCCCCTCCTGAGAAAATCCAGCTATAGTTACCAACTTTCCAGATTTATCCTCTCCCCACGATATAACTGGGCACTCAAAACCCATCAATGGCAGATTGCCATGCAATGGGTGGTTGTCTTCTGGGCCAGCGCATCCCATTACAGTTACTCCACAGCCAACTGAATACGCTCCATAATCAGCTAAATATTGCCTTGTTCTTATTGCAGGATCTGACGAAACTTCCTGATCCAATGGTTTAGGATGCGGCGTCTTTACCAATGAATCCATGCCTAATCTCTCGCCATCGAATTCAGCACCCCATACCTGAAGGCCCCGATTAGCTAATATCCTTACCATCCCTCTACTGTTCTGGACATCTAAATATGGAAGCCCATGGCCATCATAGCTGCCTGCAAGAACTCTAAGTCCATCATAGTTCCCTAATTCAACAGGGCTGCCTGTAGTAAACATATTTTGATCTGTAGTTAGTCTAATGTTGATTTCCATCTTCAATCACCCTCAATTGCCTATAGTGCATACTTCATAGTATCACTCTTTTTTAAATTAAAAAAATAAAAAAGGAAAAAATTAACCTTGATACATCTGATCAAAATACTGATGAGCTTTCACAACAGCGTGCCTCATCATATCTTCTGCTTTTGCAGTTTCCCTTCCAGCTAAATAAGCCATTAATTGGCGGGTATCTAACTCTCCAGCTGATTTTGCACAAGCTTCCCAGCTTATTACGCTTCTTACTACCCTATCAATACCCTGATCTACATTATCGTATGCTCTTGTCTGCATATCATGGCCTTTCCAGCGATTAAAGCCTGCTTCCTGTATAAGGCCTGCAATTGCGACATTCATGCCATTCACTCTTGCGCCATGATCTATGTCATACTTGCAAGGGCCACCTAATACAATCCCGTCATTATAACCTTGGCTGTTTAGGTGCATATGGACCATTGCTTTGTTGTCTAATTCTTCCACTGTGTCATATACATGATCAAGCCCAATCATTTCTGAATGGCCAAACTCTTTGTTTACACCCTTCTGAGACCTGCTAACACCAAACTCGTCTTCAAGTTTTCTCCAGAAAATCAATGCGCTCGCAACTGTCGGTATCAACATAGCAGGATGGCCTTCATTTGGCTTGGGTTCAAATCCAAAATATAACTCCCCGCCATAACCCTCTTCATACCTGCACAATCCTGCAACACTTTCTTTTAGGTTCTGGTACATTTGCCTAATCCCTATTGTAGCCAGGTCATAACCAAAAGAGCCATTCCATAAAATAAGAGCAGGAGCTTTATCTGCATCAGGATGCCAAGCAGCTCTCAAAGGCCCATACGCCAGATCCACTGTTCTTTTTCCAAAATCTTCTGCGGCTGCCCTTTCTTCAGGATCTAATGAGGTAATCCCCCCATATGCCCAGTGTGAATGAGCTCCAGGGGTTATCATCGCTAAGTGTATCCCTGAATCAACTAAAGCATTAGCAACAGCTGGGGCTGTCGTCTCATTAACCTCAGTATCATAATGCATCTCTACTCCAAGTTCAACATTATCAGGAAGTCTTGGAGCGATTTTTTCTTTGACTAGGCTGATCATATCCACTGTGCTAAAACCGCTGCCCCACTCTGGCCTTTGGTCTGCAGGAACAAACCCCCCCTTGCCTGGATTAAATGTCCATCTACAAATGCTGTGTAAAGATTTTTGTTCTCCCATCTTCAATCCCTCCATTCGTTTTATTTTTATTTTCCTGTAAATCTAAAATTACTGTATCTCTCTTTTTTCACAATAGAACTATTTAAACTACATTCCGCAAAATAATCAAAGAAGACTTTCAAACCCCCTAAACTCTTGTTTATCGTTTTAACCACTCTAACCAAGTTTTATTTTAGATTAAATAGCTAATTTATATAGCTTTCGTTATTTTTTCGACGAGAAAATGTAACAAGGTGGTGACGAAAAAAAGGCAAAATCTACAGATTAAGCTTCCTTATCCTTTCAGCAGCCTTTTTGCACTCTTCCATGCTAGGCACTAAAGCCAGCCTGACATATCCTTCTCCAGGGTTTACACCATCAGATTCAGTAGATATCCAATTGCCCGGAGTAGTTACTATTGCAACATGCTTTTGCAATAGTTTTTTTGCAAATTCAACTGAGCTGCATTTTATCTTCTGCCAGATATACAAAGTCGCATCTGGCCTGCAATCCTTCAATCCAATTGATTTAAATGCATCGCATATTACATTCCTCTTTTTCTTATAGGAAAACCTAAACTCTTCTACATGTTTTTCATCAGAAAGCGCTGCAATGGCAGCATCCTGAATGAATTGGGGAGTTCCGCTGTCAATATTTGTCTTGACCTTTTTAAAAACAGATATTATGCTTTCATCGCCAGCAAGCCATCCAACCCTGTAAGAGGTCATAGCGCTTCTTTTGCTCAAACTCTGGACTGCAAAAACACCCTCTCTGGTTAATTCAAGTATAGACAAGGGTTTTTCCTCAAAATAGATCTCACTATAGCATTCATCACTGCCGATTATTATGCCATTATCCCTGCCAAAATCAATCGCTTCTTTCAAAAACTCCTTTGTAGCCATTGCTCCTGTCGGATTGTTTGGATAGTTGATCCAAAGCAGCTTTGATTTCTTAACAATGTCTTTTGGAACAGAAGACAGATCAGGCAAGAATTTATTCTCTGCAACCAAATTTAAAAAATAAGGCTTGCCCTCTGCAAATAATGTGCCTCTTTCATAAGGAGGATAGCCTGGATTTGGGATTAATACACAATCCCCTGGATTGATAAATCCCTCATGAAAATTAAAAACAGCTTCCTTTGCTCCAATATTAGAGCATATCTCCTTCTCAACATCTAAAGTAATCTTAAACCTTTTCTGAGTCCATTTTGCAATTGCTTCTCTATACTCCAAGCTGCCTATATAGCTTGGATATCCAGAATCCTTTCTTTTGTCGATTGCCCTTTTGCAGTCATTCCTGATAAAACCAGGTGTTGGGTCTTTTGGATCGCCAACTCCAAAATCTATAGGCGTGATCCCTTGCTTTCTTAACTTAGCAACCTCATTGTCTACATCAGCAAAAGCATAGCTTCCTATTGACTTTATTCTTTTTGAAGGCTCAATTTTCATTGTGGTAAAACAAAAGGATAAGGTTATATAAAAAGCTTATGTCAATTTTGATTGCCCGTAAATTATATCAAATGCTTCTTTCAATCCATCATACATCTTGTCGCAATATCCATGCCCGCAGCCATCTGCAGTAAAAAATTTCTTTGGCTCTGCTGCTTTTCCAAATGTATTTTCTGCGTTAGCTAATGTAACCACAGAATCATTTGTTCCCTGCAGCATGAAAACATAATTTGGAGAAATCCTGCCGATATAGCTGTCAGGATCAACAGATAGCAGATAAGAGTTATAAGGAAGCGAAGGATCATTTTTAAAATCAAATCCAGATGAGCTGATGACTATTACTCCTTTAAGCCTTTTTTCGATTGCTGCTGCAATTATTGCATACCTTCCACCCATTGATTCACCTGCAATCGCAATATTGTTTTTATCTATCCCATCTACCTTTTTGATGGCATCATAGGCCCTCAAAGCATCAAAGACGGATAAATGCTGTATAGGCTCATTGCCTTTAGAAAAAATAGCATAATCCTGCTCTAAGCCTAGATAAATTCCTCCTGTCTCTCCAATCCCTCTCTGATCAAACGTAAAAACACAAATGCCCATCTCTGCGATCTTTACAGCTAAATTTAATTCTGATTCCTTTTTTACTGCGCCGCCAGGCAATAAGATCAGCCCTGGAAAATTGCTCTTGCCATTAGGTATTAAAACCAGGCCATAAATTTTGGCTTCATAATCCAGAAAATTCCTGCTTTTGAAGTTTAGGTAATATATGTCAAAGGTTGAATTCTTTGATTTAAGGTAAAGGCTATATTCCAGCTCTCCCCTATTTTTTGAATAGGAAAAACTGTTGTCCTCGAACTTGTATATCTCTTTGTTTTTGTTTGTAAGATAAATAATTAAAAAGGCTATGATTAGTACAAAGAAAATGCAGACAATCTTTAATGTCCTCTTTTTGATTTTCATTTAATGGATTTACCGTGAAGCCAAAATGATTTTCTCATGCTGCCTTTTGATTTCCTTTTCAGAAGCAATCTTAATGACATGGTCGTATAAATCAACAAGCCCTTTTACAAATTCATTATTAACATTGATTTTGTAGAGTTGGATGTTGCCAAACTTCCTTGTTTGCATTATAATCTTATTTTGTAGTAACTCGTCCATCATCCTGTAGAATGTAGCCCTTCCTATCCCAGCTTGCTCTGCTATATCCGATATGCTATAATCTAACTCGCGCCCTGTTATAAGCATATCTAAAACCCTTATCTTTGGTGAATCTCCTAAAAACCTGACAAATAATGTTTTTTCCATTGTGTTAATTAGAAAGAAAGAGCTACTATTTAAATGTTTCGTTTTGAAACAGTGATGTATCATAATTGTACATAACATTAATAAACCTAAAAGTTAGGGCCAAATGAATGGAAAAACAGGCAATACAGAAATTCTTCATCCGAAAATTAAGAGATTTTTCTCCACCAAAGTGGGGCGCTTCTCACACAGAAGAAAGAAACATGTTTAAGGGTTTGCCAAAACACCTGATAGGCAGGAAAGAAACAAGGACAGCTTTGCATGAACTATACAGGTCAGGATTCATTAATAAACATATGAAAACCCATGAAGTACATGTTTCACTAAATATCGAAAAAAAAGCCGAGATAGAACACTTTCTAGAGAGTTAGACAGACTACGCCTCGAACTTCTTCAGCCTATCAAAATCCAGAGTAGCAAAATAATCATCAGCTGTTTCAGCTCTCCTTATCTCAACAATTTTTCCATTTTCTCTTAATAATAATTCAGCTGACCTCAATTTGCCATTATAATTGAATCCCATTGCATGGCCATGCGCTCCAGTGTCGTGAATTACAAGTATATCCCCAACCGAGATATCAGGCAGCATCCTGTCTATTGCAAACTTGTCATTATTCTCGCATAAAGAGCCTGTAACATCATATTTATGTGTTGATTTAGAGTTCTCTTTACCTAAAACAGTTATATGATGGTATGCTCCATAAATCCCTGGCCGCATTAAATTAGCCATTGAAGCATCTAAACCAACATAGTCCTTATGGATGTGTTTCAAATGCCTGACTTGAGTAACAAGCCAACCATAAGGCCCAGTAATCGCTCTTCCGCATTCCATAAAAAGCTTCAAAGGAGCCAGCCCATTTTTCACAATCTTCGCTTGATACGCCTTTTTTACACCTTCAGCAATCTTCTCATAAGGAACTTGTTTCTGGTCAGGCTTATACGGAATTCCTATTCCTCCGCCAATGTTGATAAACTCAAATCTAATTCCAACTTTAGAGCTTATCTCAACAACTAGGTCAAATAGCATCTCAGCTGTTTCAATGAAATACCTATAGTCTAATTCATTAGAGGCTATCATTGTATGTATTCCAAATCTTTTTACTCCTTTCTCTTTCATGATTTTATAGCCTTCAAACAGCTGCTCTTTTGTAAATCCATATTTGCTCTCTTCTGGTTTTCCGATAAAAAAGCCCTTGCTCTGCCTTAACTTGCCGGGGTTATATCTAAAGCAAACTAAATCTGGTATTCCAGCATTTTCTTCAAGAAAAGGGATATGGCTAATGTCATCTAAATTGATTATAGCTCCTAATCTATAAGCTTGTTTATATTCCTCACCTGGCGTGTCATTAGAGGTGAACATAATGCTCTCGCCACTAATCCCTGCTTTCTGCGCCAATATCAACTCAGGAAGTGAGCTGCAATCTGCTCCAAACCTTTCTTCTTTTAAAATTTTCAGAATAAATGGATTAGGCAGCGCTTTTACTGCAAAATACTCTTTAAACCCATAAACATCTTTGAAAGCCTTTTTCAATCTCCTAGCATTCTCTCTAATTAAAGCCTCATCATAAAGATGAAAAGGCGTTGGATAAATTCTAATCATCTCCATTACTTGTTTTTTTGATAATGGGAATTTAGTTGTCATTTTATTTTTTGATAAATTCAACTCCTTCTCTATGTTGGAACTCCTTGTCCCCGGTTACAAACTTGAGATCATTTTCCAATGAAAAGATATACCCTACTGCATCAAATAGTGAAATTCCTTTTTTATTTGTATGTTGGAATACAACTGCCCTTATTAAAGCATCAACTTCCACTTTTTCGCAATATGATTTAAATCTGCTTAACCAATAATCAGCGGTTTTTTTGTCGTATTCCTTTAGCATTGTTTTATAAAACTCAGCCAAGGTCCAATCGGTTATAACAAATTTTTCAGTAAGGAATTTTAAAAATTTTTCGTTTCCAAATTGAATTTCCCACAAGGCATAGCTATCAAGGCAGTACAATTTAATCTACTCCAAGATCCTTTCTGGCTCCCTTGATTATCTGTTCCGCTGACTTTTTTGGTCTAACATTCTTAGCAAACCCAAACATCTCTTTCAAAGGATTTTCTTTTTTGCTTATATCTACTATTACCTCTTGATTCTCTCCTAGATTCATCTTTTGCAATTCATTTTTAGGTATCAATATACCATATGAATTGCCCCATTTTTTTATTTTAGCTGCTATCATGATATCACGTGTCAAAAACCACCCAACAGAGATGGGCGGCATGTTTTATTTACTATTCAACATGAAGTGGTTTTTGATGCTCAGAATTCCGCCACATCACGGCGGTTTTTGAGCACACAGAATTCCACTTAACCATCAATCACAGACCGGCGGAATTCTGTTGTTTAAACATTAAGTATAATTAGTTATACAGAAAGTATAACTGATATATAAACCTTTCCATTAATCTAGTAATCACTTATTGGTAACGAAAAACAAAAGATTTATATACAAATGGATTATACCTTAATTTATGGTTCCTGCTAGAGAAAATCAGGTAGCTGCGGAAATATCTGGCCTGTTGGAGACAGGAGGAGTATATTCAATTAATGTATCGAGGAGTGCTAGACCTGCTCCAGGGGGTAAGTTCAGCTATCAAGATCCAGTGGCATTATTAGGAGAAAACGGTATGGTTTTTATACAACCTCCTGGCAACAGGTATTCTGATTATTGGCATGATCATAATCTTTCTGAAGGACAAGAAGTAGATGTGCTTGTCACAGGCATGGCCAATAGGGGGGGTAAAGTCCATTATCAAGCTACAATGGTATCTTCATCTGCAAGGTTGCCTACCGATAGAGGGGCAAATAGGCCATTAGAAGGTGTGGAGGCAAGAGCAGCTAATCCAAATTATATTAACGAGTATGACAAAGAACAGCAGCAATGGGCTAGACAAGTTATGCAGGAATTCTCTTAGTAACTAATATTATATCACATCCAACTCTTCAAGTATCTTCTTCCACTTCTCCCTATTAGATGTGCTCATCTCGCACAATGGCAGCCTATAGACTTCTTCGCACATGCCTTTCATCGCCAAAGCTGCTTTTATTGGAATTGGATTTGTCTCGATAAATTCCCCTCTAAAGAAATCAGCCATCTCATTATTTAATTTTTCAGCTTCATCAAAATCCCCTGAAAGCGCTGCATCTACCATTGCTGCCATCCTGTCAGGAATCACATTGCTGGCTACTGAAATCACGCCATTGCCTCCAGATTTTATAAGCGGCAAAGTCATATTATCATCACCTGAAAGCACAGAAAAACCATCAGGCCTTTGATTGATTACCTCTTTAATCTGATTTAGATCTCCAGAAGCTTCCTTTACTCCATTAATATTTTTGCAGTCCTTTATCAGCCTCATCAAAGTAGCTGTTTCTACATTGACAGCTGTCCTTCCCTTGATGTTATAGACAATGCAAGGAAACTTAACAGAATCTGCTATCTTCTTGAAATGCCTGTAAAGGCCTTCCTGAGTAGGTTTGTTATAGTAAGGGTTTACAAGCAGGCAAGCGTCTGCTCCTGCATCTTCAGCGTGTTTTGTAAGCCTTATCGCTTCTGCAGTTGAATTTGAGCCTGTGCCAGCTATTACAATGGCTCTTCCATCAACCCATTCAACAACTTTCTCAATCACTTCATCATGCTCGCTGTGGCTTAAAGTAGGCGATTCTCCTGTTGTGCCGCATGGAACAATGCCGTTTACATTATTATCTATCTGAAACTCGACTAACTTTTTCAAAGAATCCCAATCAACTGATTCATCTTTTTTAAACGGGGTTATGATTGCAGTATATACGCCTTTAAACATATGGTATCACCTTATTATCTCCTTCATAAAATCATCAATATTGTAAAAGCCTTTTTTCTTATTAATCCATTCTGCTGCCATAACTGCGCCTAATGCAAATCCTTCCCTATTGCGTGCAGTATGCTTTAACTCAATTGTGTCTGCAGCGCTGTCAAAGCAGATAGCATGGGTTCCTGGAACATTCCCTCCTCTAATGCTTGCTAAGTGTATTTCATCAGGCTCTATTTTTCTGTCCAGCTTTTCTGTAACTATTGATTTTTTTCTTTGGATGTTATTGATAAGTATATCCCCTAACATCTTCGCTGTGCCGCTTGGGCTGTCTTTTTTTTGGCTATGATGGATCTCATAAGCAAATACATCATAATCATCAACATTATTTACAATTTTAGCAGCATTCTCCACTATCCTGAAGAATATATTCACGCCTAATGAAAAATTGCCAGACCATATGAATCCTATTCCAGCTTCTTTAACGATTTTTTTTACCTCATCCATCCTGGTATACCATCCAGTTGTTGCCATCACAATATTTTTCTTGAATTTAGCCGCTTTTCTTATATTCTCAACAGCAGCCTCAGGCATTGTAAAATCTATACAAACGTCAACATCTTTCATAGATTCCTTGTTTATTTCGTCAAAAGGAGCATCTTTAGTGTTAGGGTCTATAATCGAAGCTATACTGATACCCCTAATTTGAGCAATCCTCTCGATCTCCTTTCCCATTTTTCCGTATCCAATTATTGCAATGTTCAATTTAACCACCAAAATTGATTAAGATATCACTATTATATATTATTTGTTGTTATCTATCTGTTATTTTAACTATAACAGTTACTATGTATGTGCCACCTAAGACAGCGGTGGGTAATAATTTATTATTTTTAATCATTAATATTTTAAGATATTTTTTAATCTCTTATATTCAATATCGGTTTTTAACCTTGGATTTTCACCATAGTGGTTAATAATCACCATTGAGTTTATGATTACTGATGATTGTTTATATTTTAAGTTATTTGTTTATGTTTTTGATTAACTTTTTATTGGTGATATTATTATTTTTTAATTATTATTAACTGGAAACCTTGATGTGATTTATTTAAAATAGAAACATTTATATATGCTTATAAAATTTGTGTTATTATTATAACATTTTGTATGGTGGTGTAAATGGTAACAATAAGTCATATCGTTAAAAAGATAATAAAAGACAAGCCTTTCCTGGAAGAAGCGCTGAGCCAAAAGCTGGTCAGTTATGGTAACCTGGCAGAGCAGATAAAAACAAAGATAGAAGAAGAGCTCGAAAAGACAGTAAAGCATTCTGCAGTTGTGATGGCTTTGAGAAGATACGCAGACGAGATAAAAGGCACTGAGACAAAGATAGCAAAATTTGACTACAGCTCTGAGATTGTCATAAAGACCAACATATGCGATTTTACAGTTGTAAAAAGCCAGACTCTGCTTGCAAAATTGAAGCAGCTTTACTCTATGGTTGATTTCAGCAGGGGCGATATATTGAACATAGTGCTGGGCAATTATGAAATTTCGATAATAATGTCTGATAAATACAAAGATAAGTTAATAGCATTCCTAAAAGGAGAGAAGATAATCAACAAAGAGTTCAATTTGGTTACCTTAACATTCAGCTTTACATCAGGCGATTTTGTCCATACGCCAGGAGTCATATTCACAGTCATCAGGAAGCTGGCCTGGGAGAACATAAACATCTATGATGTTGTATCCACAAAGACAGAGCTTACCTTGATCTTATCAAAGAAGGATTCTATAAAAGCTTATGATAGCCTGCATGAGCTTGTTGAGAAGAAATAAAAAATAAAAACAGTCTCAAATTGATTCCCACCCAAAGGACTGCACCTTTGGAAACTGCGATGAGTTTTATATTATCTCGCTACGCTCAATAGTATGAACGCCTCTTCTTAAATATTGATATAAGAAAAAGAAAAAAACGGGCTCAAAGGGACTTTCACCAAACCTTTCCATTTTGGTTACTTTTATTAAAAGTAACGAATGCGAAGCATTCCTGTTTTCGATCGAACATTTGCCCGAACGAAGTGAGGGGAAAGGTTCGGGTTTGAACCCTCGACCTATTGCTCACCCCTGAATGATTAAGAGGCAATCGCTAAAGTCCTTATTTTACATAAGTCTAACCAGGCTGAGCTATGAGCCCATTTTTGCCTCATTCTGTGTTGATTAGCCTTGATTTAAAAATCTTTCTTTATGGTAAGGATTACTCGGCTTAACCAAGTCAAAGAATTGTCTAACAGATTTTTGACGATGTATGTTTAAAACATAAGCTTTTCGATTTTTGCGGATGTTAGAGGTCCTAATCCCGTTTCTTTCCAGTATTATTTTTGTTTGCTCAATAATATTCTGGCTATTCATTTTAAATTCAATATTTTTATAGTTATACTTTTTTACATGGTTTTTATATTTCTTAGAATAACGATTATATATACTCCCATCTGTATCAAATACTCCCCTAATACAGGCTAGAGACAATCGATCATCAGACATTATCAAGTCAGGAATCTTTATATTACCCTTAAGCCCTATAGGAAAACCTAGCTGATTCATAAAATACAATATTCTCCTGCTATCAGTTCTAAAATAAGTCATGTTATACGGTTTCCTAAAGCATAAGTAGCCATTAATACCAAACTCCTTGTAGAATATTGGACGAATAACATTTCGATAATAAGGTTCATCATGAGTATGGCCGGTTAATAGCACAATATGTATTGGTTTTTTTCTACTTCGTGAATTACATATCGATAAACAACCATCTCCAATCATAGCCCCATAGAATTCTGCTAAGCCTTCACTTATTTTGATATTTCCTGAATTAATTTTTGTTGAATTCATGTTACATCACAAACTCTTCCCCGGTTGAAACTAGATAATTGATTTCTATTTATAAGCGCTACGCGTCCATGTCCAGTGCTAATGGACAGAAATCATAATTTGATGGTTGAGATGTTTTATAAGTAATGTAACTTACTGAATGAAACAAAAATTTGAGAAATTTATTAAACCAGGCTGAGCTATGAGCCCAAATTAACTTATAGATTTTGTTGTTCATTTAAAAGCTTTTCTTTAAGAAATAATATTTTATTTAACCTGTTTCTCACTCTTTGACAACTTTTCTAAATCATGCAGGCATTCCGGCTCAACATGCACAACTACTTCCTTTACCTTTGGGCAGCTTTTCATTATTGCTAATTCTAATTTCTCAGCTATACTATGGGCTTTTTCAAGTTCCAATGATTTATCAAGGTGTATGCTCACATCAACAAATATCCTGCTTCCGGCTTCTCTAGCCCTCAACGAATGGAATCCTTTTACTCCAGGATATTTTGCAATAGTTGAAGTGATCTCCTCAAGATGCCTATCATCAGGAACATGGTCAAGCATGACTTCAAATGCTTTTATTCCAAGCCTGACAGAAAGGTATAACATCAGCAAAGCGACAAAAACAGCCCCTAAAATATCGAACAAAGGATAGCCTAAAGAGGTTGCTCCTAGGCCTATTATTACAGCTATAGTGCTCCATACATCTGTTGAGAAATGGTAAGCATCTGCTTCAAGCGCAGGTGACCCTGTTTTTGCGCTCTTTTTATGGAGATATCTTGAGAATATAATATCAACAACAAGCGCCAAGACCATCACTATAATGCCTATAATGCTCTCTTTTACTGCATGGCCTCCTTTTGTGATCCTTCTGTAAGCTTCATAGAGAATGAATATGCTTGTCAATGTTATCAATACAGATTGAAAAAGGCTCGAGATATTTTCAACTCTCTCATGGCCATATCGGTGGTGTTTATCTGCTGGTTCTGATGCTTTTTTTATCCCAACGTATGCAAAGACAGATGCCAAAAGGTCAAAAAATGAATGGATAAACTCTGCAATTATTCCAAGAGAGCCGGTTAATATGCCTGTGAATAATTTAACTGTGATCAGTACAGAATTTACATAGACTGACTTTATTGCCGCATTTAGCTTTTCGTTTATCATATAAATTTAAGTTAGTTGTATTATCTGTTTAAATTTTAGCTTTTCGTTTATCATATAAATTTAAGTTAGTTGTATTATCTGTTTAAATAATTGCCTCTTTTTGCAGAGCTAAACCCTAATTCTGGATAAATTTAAAAATAAGGGCGTATTTGAGTCAGAAATGAGTCATATCAAAGACAGGATAACTAAAGCTTATACAAGATTGTATGGAGCAACTGCTGCTATTTATGATCTCTTAGGATTTATGGGTTCAATAGCAATAAATTCTATTAGAAGCCATCTTCCAACCGGATATAAATTGCCATATCCTCAATTAGATGATGCTGATATAACCTCAGAACAAAAGCCGTATACTGATTTTGTTCTACAAGCGCTAATGGATAAAAGGCCGCCTTTTGTGCCTCTTATTGAAGATGTCCGTTCTAAAGAAGGTTATAGGGAAATCTCTGGAAAGATTGCGCCAGATTTCATCACTGAACTTGATATTGCAGGCGTTGTTAGAGCATGTTATATGTTGGGGTTAAAAGAGAAAAGCCAAGTCACATTAGAAGTAAGAGATGGTAAAACCCTTCTTTATGAAGCTAGAATTCCACTGACAGAGGTAGAAAGGCTAAAGTTCAGCTTTAGTGCTCCGGCAATTCCAAAAGGATTGGAATTAGTAATACAGCTTGATAAGTATAAGCATAGTTATGGAATTGTAAGAGGGGTGGCTGACATACCTCAATCACAATCCGAAAGAAGAGAAGCAGCTTAATTCTCAAAAATCAATCTTGCCAGAGATATAAATACTATCCCCAACAAGAAAAATAAAAAGTACAGCATCGATTTCTTAAGATCAGTCTCCTTATGAAGCTCTGGAACAAGATCAGCAGCAGCAATATAGATAAAGCCGCCTGCAGCAAAAGGTATTAAAAAATTTAGGAAGCCATTTATTGACTGCGATAGAAAATAACCGATAAAAGCTCCGATAATGGCTGTAACAGCAGATAAAAAATTACAAAAAAGCGCTTTAGCTTTGCTAAATCCCCCATAGATCAAAACACCAAAATCGCTGATCTCTTGAGGGATTTCGTGGGCAATTATAGCAATGCTTGTTGCAATTCCAGTAGGCACATTTATTAAAAACCCTGCTGATATTATGCAGCCATCAATAAAATTATGCGCGCCATCTCCTATCAGGTTCATATATCTGAATGTATGCACCTCACAATGGCCTCTCTTATGGCAGTGGTGCCAATGAAGTATCCTTTCTATTAAAAAAAAGCATGAAAACCCTACCAACAAATAAAGGCTTACCAGGGTTATTGGCAATTTTTCAGCAGCTTCAGGGATAAGGTGAAGAAAAGCAGCTCCCATCAAAGCTCCTGCTGAAAAACCGACTAATATTAAGAGTATCTTTTTAATAGAGCTTTCTTTAAAAAATAATGTCATTGCTCCAAATAGGGAGATTAAGCTAACAATTATTGCTGCCCCAACAGACCAGATTAAAGCATTCATTTTGCAAAAATATCCTTATAAGTTCTTAACAAGAAATAATAGGTTAAGAAACCGCCAGCAATAAGCCCTGTGCCTACTCCTAGGAATATCTTTGACATGCCTATTTGGTCGTTCATCTTGGTCAATACTGCCAGAAGAAAACATACAGCAGTTACGCTAGATATCCAGGCAAAGCTGCGCTGCCTCAAATAAAGGTCACTGAATCTAAAATTGAGCAGCTTAGTTTGTAATATGGTCTCAATAAATTTGCTTCCCAAAGATATATGCTTTTGCTTTAGGTCAACCTCTTTTTCAAGTTCCTTTAGAACATCTTTAGCTGCCTTCTTAATAGAATCCTGGGGCACATTCTTCTTAATAAAAATTGACCTGTGCGGTTCAGGGATTTTTTCCACTGCCCCATGATTTTCTCTTAAGACTTCCTCCACATCCTCTTTCAGGAATTCTTTGAACTCAGGGTCTTTGCTTGCCTCAACTATTTTTCCAACTAGCAGCTTCCTGATTTCGGGCTTTTTCAGGTATTCGTTCACTTTGAATATTACTGCCTGTTCTTTGAGTCCCATAAACAAAATTAAGGAGATTATATTTATAAATCTTTCTGACAACTATGAAGTTCTAAAGAAAAATTGATATAGTAATCTAAATATCTCTCATCTATGCCAAGGTGGCGGAATCCGGCTTAACGCGCTTGCCTCGAAAGCAAGTTCCTGCAAGGGAATCCAGGTTCAAACAGGAATTGGCTTCAAGATTCCAATTCATTGAAAGTCCTGGCCTTGGCGTTTATTCACGATAGAGGTATGATAAGATGGATCCAGTTGAGATAGTAGGAATAATTGCAGGCAGTTTGACAACAATAGCTTATTTTCCACAGCTGATCAAGGTAGTAAAAACAAAATCAACAAAAGACATTTCTTTGGGAATGTTCATATTAACCTGTATAGGCCTTATTTTATGGTGGGTTTATGGGTATCTAATAAACTCAATATCCATACTTATTGCAAATAGCATAACCTTTACTTTAGCACTGGTCATATTGATATTCAAGATAAGATACAGATGATCAGCCAAACTTATAATATTTTCTCACAGCTTTTTTTATTTTCCACTTGCACTTCATTCCCTGAGGAAACTCAACCAAGTCTCCTTTTTTGAAATGAAATTTCTCCCCATTCTCATTAGTTACTTCAACATCCCCATCTAATATCAAACAAGTCTCTTTCTCGTCATATTCCCATGGAAATTCGCTAACTTCCTTCTCCCATATAGGCCAGTTTTCGGCTTCCTTTTTCTCTTCTTTTGTTGGTTTTGTTATTTTTAATTTCATTTTAACGCCAATTTTAACACCCAAAAAATAAGAAGATGCCGCTGGGGTGATTTGAACTCCCGACCTCTACGTAACCCAGTTAGCGAGTCAATCATCGGCCTAAGCCTCAGCGCTCAAATATATGAGCGTAGCGCTCTAACCAGGCTGAGCTACAGCGGCGCCTAACATATAGAATCAGGAAACGCTATAAAAAACTTTTTATTTTATCTGCAAATTCATCTATCTCATCATTCATATATTTCTTAGGCTTCCAATTGAATGATATCCCATCACCAGCAAATCTAGGAACAAGGTGAACATGAACATGAGACACAACCTGGCCAGCCTCTTTTTTATTATTGACCAAAAGATTAAAGCCCTGGTTTCCTAATGCAGAGCTCATTGCCCTTGCAATCTCCTTTGATTTTTTTATTATTAAAGCCAAATCAAGGTTAGGTGCGTCCAATAAAGTTTCGTAATGATTCTTGGGCATAACAAGGCAATGGCCTTTATTTGCAGGAGCAATGTCAAGAAAAGAAATCAGATTATCATCTTCATAAACCTTGGTGCATGGAATCTCTCCCTTGATGATTCTGCAAAAAATACAATTTTTGCCAAGCTTTGCATCCTGCATCTGCAATTGCATTCTAATTCACCTCAATAAATTCCAATATGTCATTTACTTCATCCAAAACAGCAATCTTATTCTCGCAGCCATAGTAATGGGCGCCTGGATTGATAACCCTTGTTTTCCCGATCTTTTTATCCAAACTCTTATGTGTATGGCCTGTCAAGATGTAATCATAATCCTGTTTTTCAATAAACTTCTGCAATTTTGCCTGGTCTTTTCCATGGTAGGCTAAAAACTTCTTATTATTCCTTTCAAACTTGCATATCTCGCCGCAAAATTCTGCGTTTATCTCTTCAGATTTTTTCTTCAAAAATTCAATGTCGCCGTCACAATTGCCTTGCACAAACTTTACATTAAGCCCTTTAAAAAATTCAATCGTTATCGGAGCTACAATATCACCGCAATGAACCACTAGATCGCACTTTTTTCCTTTAAAGAGTTTTACAGCCTTCTTGATATTAGCTACATTATCATGAGTATCTGAAATTATTCCGATCATATCATCTCATGCTCCACATCCAGGCTATCAAGGTCAATAATAACAGCATCCAATATGCCTTCAATATAATCAGACCCTGGATTTATGCAGATAGTGTCTCCAATCTTTTCCATAAATTCTCCAGAAGCTGTAACAGTTTCGTGGATATGCCCATGTAAAGTCATAAGGGGTTTTTCTTTTTCAATAAATTCTTTTATTGATTTAGAGCCAACATGCTGCTTGTTTGGCAGCATATCTAAATTTGTTTGAAAAGGAGGGCAATGGAAAACATAGATATCTGCTTTAGCCAGTTTTTTCATATCCTGCTCAATAGTGCCTTTTTCCTGCGCTGCTGTCCTTAAATCCATCTTTGGGTCAGTTATTGGCTTTGAGCTGGAATTATCTAGTTTCTCCCAGTCTTTCAATAAAAAAGGTGTCTCGCTGACAAAGCTATATCCTACAATCTTCTTGCCATCAATCTTCTTAGGAGCATTATTTAATAATTTGAAAGTCCCTTTTTTCTCTTCTTGCTCCAGAAGTTTAAGATTAACCTTATAATCATCATTTCCCATCATTAAGAATGTTTCTTTCTTGCATTCCTTTAATTTAGGTATCATAAATGTTTCAATAAACTCCTTCTGCTGGGTTATAGCATCGTCCACAGTTCCAGTGCCATGAGGGCATAAATCCCCGCCAATGATAACTGAATTAATGTCTTTATGGCTATTCGCATAGCTGACTAATTTTTCATAAAGCCTTTTGCTTCCGTGCAGATCCGCGCAATATAGTATTTTTGTCATGTTATGGACTGGCCGGGACTTTCAAAGCAAAGCTTGTTTGAACCCGGAATCTGCCCCTATTCAGTAACCCATAAGGGCCATAGCCAAGGGGCTATTCTATTATCCCAGCAGTTTAGCTGTCCAGATTGAACTACCAGCCCTTGAATATAGCAAGAAACGCTTGAAATTTAAAAGTGTTATGGTTATTACCTAAACAACCCCTCCAGCCATGCTTCAACCTTATTCATAAGCATGACAAACCTCTGAGTAAAAGATATCTTGCTTAAAGTGATGTAAAACTCCTCTTTTTGCTCATATTTTTTTCCATTAGTGTCTTCATAGCTAACCAAGATCCCAAACTTATTTTTCTTGGAGCTAAACTCCTTTCCAGGCAAATTCACTAAAAAAGGCTTGTCTGAATTCAATTCATTCATCTCCCAGCCTTTCATGATTCCATTCTGGTCGAGGGATATAACCAGATTTTTAGGGACAGAATACGAAATCTTATTTAATTTAAAGCCCACTGAATAAGCCTGCCCGAACTCTATGCTCTTAGGATATTCAATGTCGTTAATCTCTATTTTTGGCTCATCCAAAACTTCAACAGTAAGGTAAGCTGCTTTAGAGACGTCTTTATTTTCCGCTGTAACTGTTAGCTCTGTCTTGCCTGGCTTTGAAAACTCAACAGGAAACTCCACATTTCTTTCCTGGCTTATCCCTAAGTTAAATATCTCGCATTCTTCCAATAAACAGACTTTTAAGCCTGTTAAAAATATATTCCCGCTGTTTTTAATGGCGCAGCTAAATTTTAAGTCCTTCTCATATAGATAGTACTCTGGGTTTGCATCACATCTTAAATCAACTGATCTTGAATAAGTTTTAGTTTCTTCCTCCTGCAGCTGATTTAATGTCTCTTTTATATCCTCCTCAGAAAAAACAGGATCATTGGATTTTGATTTAAAGTAAGTTGCAGCTGAGAGATTTCCTAAAGAATAAACTGCAATAGGAAAAGTGTATAGGTAATTTTCGCTTAATTGTCCAGCAAACTTGATTACCCAATAAAAATTCTTTTTTTCATTGGGTTTAAGCGATATCTGCCTTCTTTCCTGGCCAACAACTTCAATCTCTTTTGATTTTGAAAGATAAAGCTCTGTAGAAACATAATAATCTTTTAGGTTCTCTGCAGAAACTTCCATTAGATTATAGGAATTGAATCCTATATTCTCTTTTACAGCATTTATCCCCAAACTAATTGATGGCTCTATCTCTCCAACTGATTCAACTAACTTTGTTTTAATGTCTAAAGGCCTTGTTTCCAGGTCAACATCCTTGCCATACCACTGGTACTTTGTAGAAGTTGTATTTCCATCAATGGATTCCCTCATCTTGATATGGGTTGGATCAACAAAGCCAAATTCCCCATAAGTGACATCAAAAGGAACCCAGCCATAGCCTGGAAAATAAACTTCAGCCCATCCATGGGGACCCCACTGGCTGGAGATATCCAGAGCATTTGTATATGAAATTCCTGAAACAAATCTGGCAGGGATTCCTAAAACCCTGTTCATCGCTATAAAAAGCGTTGTAATCTCGTCACAAACTCCCTCTCTTGTCTGCAATACCCAGGATGCTTTCTGTGATACTTTCTCTGTTGAAGTTGTTAGATCATAATTTACATGGTTTTTTACCCATTCAGCCAGTTTGAAGACAACAACATACTCATCATCCTCTCCTTTTGCCAGCTCATTTGCCAAATCAATTATTTCTTCATTATCAGAGTCTATTGTTTCAGAAGGCTCTGTATATACTGCTAATTCTTCTGAAATATCTTTCAAAGGAAAATCCACCTTGGTTTTTACAGCCTTAGCTTGATTGCTGTTCTTGATAACAGACTTGATTTCAAACTCAAGGTCCTTCTCAGCCGGATTTTTCCATATAAACTCCATTGACTCATTAATGCTTCTGGGCTCAGGAGTTATGTCCATGCTGTTAATCGCCTGATTCCATGATTCTCTTGGAAAAAAAGACATATTCACAAGAACATACTCAACAGAATAATCCATATCCAAAGGCACAATAGTCGATTTTGAAGATATTTCTGAATTTAAAATGAGATATTCACTATTATAATACCATGGCCCTGCATACACAAAAGGCATTAATAACAGGGCTAAAACTGTTAATGATAATTTTCTCATCACTATATCACTTTTAGTTATTGTTTATAAAATTTTGTATTGGCGGCAATAGCGCGCTGGGTAAAACCGAAATGTTTATATAAATCTTTAACAAAGGGCTGTTATTACAAAAGGTGATGTTAATGATCAAAAAAAGAAGGGCACATAAAAGAAGTTCTGTTAAGAAAGTTGAGCATAAAAGGCATAAGCTTCACGCTGATTTTTGGTTGGTAGCTATATTTGTAGTGGTTATTGGAAGGGCTATATTAGTAGCGCCAGGCGCAACAGGAGCCGTAATATCCGATCCTTCTTTGATAATGCATGATCCATTAGAAAGTGAAGCAACAATAATAGAAAATAATGGAGAGATGTCAGGGCTTAAGTTTGTTCCTGGCCACCTTACTAAAACAACTTATTTTGCTTCAGGAGACAAATTGATGTACTCTAGAGTAAAAGATGCTGATAAAGCAGTGGATTACAAAGAAGATAGTTCCTTAAGTTATAGCACCCCAGAAGGCTGGAATAATGATAGAGGCGCAATAGAAATGTGGATCAAGCCAAGCTGGGATCCTGGCTCTAATTTTGACAGGCATGAATTTTTCAGCGCTTATGATAAAAGCTTTCCAAATAAAAGAAAGCTCGAATTGTATTATGATCCATCATACTCAGCTTTTATAATGAGAGCTATAACAGACGGAAAAGAATACAAAGCACTGCTTTCAGGAAATGCTAATCCCCTGAATGTAGGCCAATGGAACCATATAGCCGCTAGCTGGGGCCCAAAATATGGTGTTAGAGTGTATATCAATGGTGTTGAGAAAGGCTTCTATAGAATTGGTGCTGGCCCTATATGGGATGATGTAAACATTAACATAGCTCCTGCAAAGATAATCCTAGGCAATACGAACAAAGCAGATTACCTTAGTTATCCAGCTAATTCAGTAATTGACGAAGTAAAAATATATAATGAAGAAAAAACGAATTTTGTTGTTTCCTAGATCATAAAAGCATAAATAATATTGAGATAACCAAAAGTATTAGATTGAGGATTAATGTCGGAACTACAAAAGGGTAATCTTTCTGAGTCATTTGGGCTGCGCAAAATACAAATCCAATAAGCCCAAAGAAGAATACCATAAGGATCAATACAGCATAAAAAATTCTTGAAGGCAATAATCCAAGAGCCATAAGAACTAACAGTATTATAAAAGAAGCCAAGCTTGACATTGCAAATCCAAATCCAGCATAACCTAAACCGTTCATATTTTCAGTTTTAATGCGCAAAACTATAAATAACTTTCCTGTCCTTTATAGGAGACATAATCATAGTTTTGTCACTAAATTTTGTTATAACTTAGGCATAAAGTCATACAATGGAGTGATAAACTTATTTTCTGCCAATAAGAAAAGTTCTTGTCATCAACAGCACGCATAAAGATTGATATGTAACTATTAGATTAAAAGGTTAACACTTTGGAAAAGACTTAAATATTCGGTTCATTATCCATTACATATTGAGGTGGGTTCATGAACAAATTTGTTATAATTGTTTTAGTAACGCTGATTTCTCCATTTCCTGTATACTCTTTATGTAATACCATTGCAGACACAGATTGTGACTATTGCGTTAGTTTGGTTGAGATAGTGAATATGATGCTAAAATATAAGCAGGGCCAAACTGACTTGAGCCTAACTGAAATGGTAAATTTAATGTTAAGATATAAAACTGGCGAGATACCCTGCTCAGGGAAATTGATTGTAACTAATGTGACAGATGGGGATACATTAATTTTGAATAATGGTGGAATAGTAAGATTATTGGGCATAAATACTCCAGAAAGAAATGAATATTATTACAGCGAAGCGACTGATAGGCTTAAGGAGCTGGTATATGGAAAGGCAGTTAATCTGATAATGGATGATGCTGCACCAGATAGAGACGCTTATGGTAGACTATTGAGGTATGTATATTACGGAGATAATTTTGTCAATCAGGTACTCCTAGAAGAAGGTTATGCGAGAAATTATCCTTACGACCAGAATTTAGAGTACAAAGACCTATTTTTTCTATTAGAGCAGGAAGCAAAAGAGAACTGTGTAGGGATTTGGCACGATTTGTGTGAAGGATCTGGATATATTTGCAGTTCTAATGTGTATGATTGCAATGATTTCAGCAACCATGCAGAAGCTCAGTATGTTTATGATTTATGTGGCGGATTAGGCAACGATATTCATAGGCTGGACAGAGATGGAGACGGGCTAGCCTGCGAAAGCCCACCTTAAGCTATGCAAAAAGATAAAAAAGATATATCGCTTAGCCTATCCGTAATTTTTTATAGCAGAGAAAAAAACGCCGCGGGAGAGATTTGAACTCTCGTGCCCTTTCGGACAGAGGATGTTTGTGATTAAAATTTAGCAATCCTCCGCTATAGCCAGGCTAAGCGACCGCGGCTTGATATCAAGGATTTTTTGCAGCTTTATAAATTTTATTGATTCCTAATAGCAATATTTATAAAAGCTAATCTTTCTAATTAAGAATATGCCTGAAGAACAAATGACTCCTGAGCAGATTGAAGAGCTAAAGGAAAAGATTAAGCACATGAGCCCTGAAGAATTGAGGGAGTTTCAGAAAAAACAGTGCATATTCTGCCATATTGTTGCAGGAAAAGTCCAGTCAAGAAAGATCTATGAAGATGACAAATGCCTTGGGCTCCTTGATATCAATCCTGTAAATCCCGGCCATGTTCTTCTGCTGCCAAAAGAGCATTACTCGATAATGCCCCAGTTGCCGGAAGATATCCTAAATCATATGTCAATGGTGGCTAAAGCGATATCAAGCGCCCAGCTTAAAGCTTTGGAAGCGAATGGAACAAACATCCTGATTGCAAATGGCCCTGCTGCTGGCCAAAAGGCACAGCATTTCATGATGCATATAATCCCAAGGAAAGAAGATGATGGAATATCTTTTAATGTGCCGCAGAGAAAGATGGAAGAAAAAAGCCTGAGCCAGATACAAGCCACTATCACTAAAAAATTAGGCGCTGAAATCAAAGAAGAGCCAAAAATTGCTGCTCCTAAAAAGAAGGTTGTAGAGGCTGAATTTGAAGAAGAAAAAGAAACTAAAACAAAGGAAAAGCCCATCAAAAAAGAAAAAGCTAAAGAGAAAAAAGAAGCCAGACAAAAACAGGATACAAAAAGGGAAGAAGTAAACCTCGATGATATTGCAAATGTTTTAGGTGTTCGATAATGCCTCAAGACTGTATTTTATGCCAGATAATTGAAGGAAAGGTTCCTTCAAAAAAGATTTATGAAGATGATAATATACTTGCGGTGCTTGATATGAACGGCTCTGGCCCAGGCCATTGTTTTGTGATGCCAAAAGAGCATCATACTATAATGGAGCAAGTTCCTGATTCTTTGATGGGAGGGTTATTTAATGTCGCAAATAAGATCGGCAGCGCTGTGTTTGAGTCATTAAATATCCAAGGCACTAATGTTTTTGTTGAGAATGGAGTTGCTGCGGGCCAGAACATTGCTCATTTTATGATACAGGTCATCCCAAGAAACGAGAATGATGGCATTAATCTGCAATTGCAGCCAAAGCAGCTAAGCGAAGAGGAAATGTCAACTGTTGAGCTGAAACTGAAAGAAGAAACCGCTAATATCGGTTATTTTGAAAAAACCGAATCAAAAAAATCAGCAAAGCCTAAGCCTGAGGAAGTGCTTGATGATGAAGATGATTATTTGCTAAAGTCTCTGACAAGAATTCCATAAGATTTTTATATAACCTCTGTATCTTGTTCTGTCATGGATACAAAATTCATCTATAGCCTGATCTTCATTGCAGCTTTGTACTACGTGTATAAGATACTTACAAGGCCAAACAAGGAATTTGAGAAAGAGATGGACAAGATCATAAATTCTGACGAGTGCAAGATTAAGGGGCAATTTGATTAAAGAAATAAAAAAATCAAATTCCCTAATGTTCTTGGAATGAAATATAACAGATAAATGCTGACCAGGAACGCCATCAAGAAAGATGGCACAAAAGGTATCCCTTCTTTTATCAGCACTTTTTCAATTTTGTATCTTTTCAGTAAAGTTATCTGCTTTTTCAGTATTCCCAAATCCTTGGGGCTGCATATCACCTTTCCTTTATATTTCACTGGTTTTGCAATCCAGTCTCCTTCTGTCAGCTTTTCTGGCGCCACATACTTGTACATGCATGTTTGTTCTATTGCTTTGACAAAAATCCAGAGGTAGAATGTTAAAATCGCTACTAAGATGAACCCAGAGACAGCCAGTTTTAATAAATAATCATCCATTATGAAAAATAGAATCATATAAGCAATAATCAAGCCAAGAATAAACCATTTTGCTCTGACTATATTCCTATTTGCAAAAATTTCCTTCGTCTTTTTAAAAAACGCTCTCCAGTTCTTGATTGCAAGAACAAAACTCCAGATAAAGCCATAAGCAGCTCCAACCAATAATGTATTAATAAAGAAGCTAAGTATGAATGGAAACTGTTTAAAGCTGATATCTAAGCCGATTAATGCTCCCAAGCCCATTATCATCTTTGAATCTCCGCCGCCCCATTGCCCTGAATAGAACATTATCAATGCAAAGATGAAAAAAGCGCCAAACCCAATTAGGCTATTCACAAAAAAAGGCCATTCTGAAAAGATTAGCGCATACAAAAGCCATACTGTAAAGCCGGTTCCAATAAGCCCGTAATTAACCCAGTCAGGCACTTCCCTTGTTTTGATATCAGTATAAGTCCCTATCAATAAAGCAGAAAATATTATTAGATTAGTTATAATCAAGACAAGCTCCATGGTTATACATCAGTAAGAAGGTGGTTTATAAAAATATTGGTTTTATTTGCTGTTTTAGAAAGATATAAATACCAGCTAAACTAGAAATTGCTAGATGCTGAAAAAAAAGAGGTTATTTACAGAGCAGCTGGGTGTTTGGGCATTCATAGTAGGCACCATTATAGCTATCTTAATTTCTGGAAGCCCAGTATCAGAATACGCGGCAGTTAAGGTTATCTTAGCTGTTCTCGGAACTCTGGTTGGCCTTTTGAACATTACTGATGTGGAGATAGACCGTTTCCTGCTTGCGGCCGTTGCTTTGATAGTCCTTGCTTATGTTATCTCTGATGTTTTCAAGGACATTCCTGCTTTAGGGTTTGTTCTGTTGAACATGTACCAGAATTTCATCAGCTTTGTAGGGCCAGCTGCTGCAGTTATAGCAATAAAAGTGCTTCTGAACGTAGCTTCTGAGAAGTAGTTCTAAGATAAGTTTATAAACAAATTTAGGCTACTATTCAAAGAAATGCTCGAGAAATTCAAAGAACTTCTGAAGAAGGAAAAGAAGGAATTAAAGCTTACTTCGCATATTGCCCTGACAATGGACGGCATTGCCAGCTATGCAAAAAAGGAGAAGATTCCATTATCAGAGAGCTATAAAAAATCTTTTGATGTCCTGCTTGAAACATTGGATTACCAGATTGACCTTAGGATCCCTATAACCACATTTTTTGTTTTGCCAGAAGAGATAAAGGCTGATGTTGAGGCTTTCTCCCAGATAATTGATCCGATAGAGGAATTCTTCAATGGCCTGGTAGATAATGAGGCCATAAATAAAAATAAAGTCAAGATATCTGTCTTAGGCAAATGGTATGGGATGCCTGGGAGAGTGGTTGAAGTGATAAAAAAGGCGATTGATGCAACAAAAGATTATGATGAATTTTTCATGAATCTCTGCATAAATTATGACGGCCAGGAGGAGATTGTAGATGCATGCAAACTAATCTCAATGCAGATTAGGGTAGGAAAAATAGACCCTGAATCAATAAATAAAGAGCTTATCAAAGACAGTATATATTCTTCCTCTTTTTTGCCGCCTGACTTGGTTATAATAAACGGCAAAAACACATCCCCATCTGGATTGTTGCTGTGGGATTCTGTTAATTCTAAAGTTTATTTCTCAAATAAATTATGGCCTTTATTCGACAAATCTGATCTGAACGAAGCGATTAAAGAATATCAGAAGGAATAGGCGTCAAGTCCTATTCTGATTGATTTTGTCTACGATCAGATCAATATGTTTCATTTAAACTTTAGTTTCCGATATGCGTCAAAAATGTCCAAAACGAAACATTTAAATATAAGTTAGGACAAGGTTAGTTTTGAGCAATACGCCAAGCAAGGAGTACCAAACAGAAAAGCGGATGTATATGCTTAATAAATTTTAGGGGGGTCATAACACTATGACCTCATTTTTTAATTAAGATGCAAAAAACATTAGCAGAGTTCATTGATATTAACCTAGTGATTATTGATCACAAGACCTCAGAACTGATTAGAAGATCGGGTTTTGAATTAGAATAATAATATCGTTGGGGAGAATAGATGATATCTAAAAGAGGAGTAGAAAAAGCTATATTTAGAGCTTTCCCTAATTCTAAAATTGAAAGCATAAAGAAGTTTGAAAAAGGCCTGGTTAACAGGACATTTGATATCAAGATAAGGAATCCTGACAAGAATTTGGTGTTGAGGATATTCCCAAAGGATCCGTGGAAAGCTGACAAGGAAGAATTCCTATACAATTTAATCGCAAAAAAAACAGATGTTCCTGTCCCAAAAATATATTTGATTGATAAGTCAAAAAAGATAATGCCCTACAGTTATCTAGTCCTTTCAAAGATTGAAGGGGATTCAGTTGACAAAGAGTATGAAAAAAGCAAAGACAAAAAACTTTTCATAAAAGCAGGCGAAATCCTCGCCAAGATCCATTCCATTAAATTCAAAAGATTTGGCTGGATATTGGGTGATAAAATCAGCCCAGCATTCAAAACATGGCCTGAGTTTTTGGATTATGATGTCAATGAAAAATTAAAAAAGATAAGGAAGGCCAATATAATCGCTAAAAGTGATGTTTATGAATGCAAAAGAAGGATTGACATTCTTGAAAGTTTGGTTGAGATCAAGGATAAGCCATGCCTGCTGCACAAGGATTACCATTTCTCGCATATAATAGCCGACAATAACAAAATAGGAGGGATAATAGATTTTGAATGGGCTATTGCAGGCCACAATGAGCTGGACTTATTCAAATCTGAGCAATGGATGTTCGACAAGCTTCCAGAGCTAAAACATTATTTTTTCAAAGGATATAAAAAGTTTGGAAACATTTCAAAAGAATACGAACAAAGAAAAAAGCTTTACGAGATAATCCTGCTCATAAGCTCTATTGTGTTTTCTTATGAGATGAAGCATAAAAACTGGCTGGATTATAATATGAAAAAAATGAAAAAAATACTAAGCAGGTGCTAAAATGGCAAACATCACAAAAATTACTGAAAAATATGTGTCAGAGCATCCAAGCATAAAGGATTGCCTGAAAAAAGGCCTTATAAATTATTCTTCCCTTACAAGGCAGATAACAAAAGACCTTAATATCGACTTAAAGAAGAATTTTGATGCTATCTTAATCGCTTGCAGGAGATATTACAGGAAGGTAAGATCAGAAGAGACTAATGAGAAGAAGATATTGGAGATATTAAAACAAAGCAAGGTTGAGATTAAGAATAAAATAATTGCGGTTGTTGTTGAAAAAAACATATTTTTAGATAATCTTCTTGCTTTGGAAAAAGAGATTAAGAAAAAAGATGATGTATTCCACATCATTGAAGGGGCTAATGCAATAACAATTGTCACAAGCGAAGACTTTCTCGCAGAGATAAGAAGGCTTTTCAAAACCAAGATAATAAAAGAAAACACTAATCTGGTAGAGATCACTTTAAAATCTCCAAAAGAGATTGAAACAACAGCCGGAGTGGTTCCTTATGCCTATTCATTGTTTGGAGAGCACGGCATTAATATTGTAGAGACAATGAGCTGCTGGACTGACACATTGTTTGTAATAGACGAGAAAGACATTGCTAATGCAATGGAGATCTTGAGGTTTTAAAACAAAAGATTTATATACCAATTGGTATCTATTGGTATCATGAACATGCAAATTAACATAAGGTTGCCTGAAAATATAGTTGCTTCAGCTAAAGCTTACTCTGAAGAGCACGGTTATGGCAATATACAGGAGTTTATTAAAGAGACTATTCGAGAACGATTATTTGATGAACCAGAAATATCCAAAGAAGAGCTCGTATTGGTTAAAAAATTAGTTGAAGTAAGTGAAAAGAAAAACCTCTACGGAACAGAGGAAGAATTGTTCAAGAAGCTTAGAAGAAGATAAAGATGGAATATGTAATAAAGCCATCTCATTTCTTTCTGCAGCAAATAGATGAAATCAGCGATGAGGCTGCAAAACTGATTGAAGAAAAATTAAGATTAGCTAAAATAAACCCTTATCGCTATAAAAGGATTCATGGTTATAAGCTATTCTTATTCAGGATAAGATTTGAAGATGAACACAAAGAAAAAAGAGTTATATACCTTGTTGATAAGCCTTTCATAAAAGTCATTTGTATCCTAGATAGAGACAAGGAATATAATGACCTTAAAAAATATCTGAAAAAATTGGGATATATGTAAAATTAGAATTGAGCAACCCTTAATTTATTTTCGCGGTATTCAACAACTGCAGAACGATTGTCTCCTTGGTGAGCCTGCCTTGTACAATAGATAATGTCAGGCTGACAATATGCTAAAATAGCAGCTGCAGTACCATTTTGGCTTGTACCTTCAAAAGAGCAATAAACTTTTCCGTCTATAACATTACGGGCAAAAACCCCTAAAACAGGTTCAGAAGCCGCTTCTGAAGAAAAATTGTCAGGCGTTAAAAAAGCCCCCCCATATAAGTCAAAAACAGACTGGCGTTGACCATCTAACAAAACCACATAACGTGGAATATCAGCTGCTTTTGCCCTATTCTGCTCAGATTTGAACCATTCAACTATAGGCATAGACTGTTCCACTGTAAGTAATCCTTCAATTCCAAGTTGTCCTTCACTGGCTCTTTGGAGCTCGGAGTTTAATATATGAGCGCGGGCAATGTTGCAGTCTGCTGGACCGTATGTCACCAAATTTCCATTTAAGATATCATCAGAATATAACCCATATGTTTCAGGAGTAGAAGCTACAGCTTGCATCCTTATATTAGGAAATGCTGTCATAACAAATATATTGAAGGCGTTTGACGCCTGGTATAAAAAAGATGTTTCAGCTGCTCTTCCATTGTAACGCGGAGGGACAATCATTAAATTGTGCTGATCATCAAACCCCAATAAATCATGTATAATCTTACCAGATTTGTGAAAATCATCACGAGAGAATGATACAGTCGCACTCCTAAACGAATGTGGCTCTTGTACCCAAGGTAAGCGATACCTTAAAAAGACGTTACAAAAAGCCTCCTCACTGTAGCCGTAAAATATTCTTAAAAGTTCTGACCTAAACCGAGGTTCATCTTTAATAAGCAATCCTCCTTCTGCCTTAATTGCAAAACATAGTAAGTCAAACGTGTCCAACATATTAGAATGCCTAACTTGCTGCTGGCCATCTTCTGACTCAGGCAACAAGCCTGTAAGTTCTTGAATCCTGTCTTCAATTGGAACAACAGCAATTTCAGATACCATAAATCACCAAGAATACTCAAATGTTTATTAATTTTATGTAAATTGAGTATACGTATATCACTTCATAGTGGATACTCAAGAAATATTTATAAACCGGATTTAATTCTTCCAGTCCTAATGAAAATTATCCCATATTATTCAAGATCTCAAGCAGGAATCTGCGCAAGAGCATTTATTTATGTGCAACAACATCCTTACGAGATAGGTAATGGGGCGCATACCTTACTAAGTGAAGATTTCAAAACACAAGAGGATTTCAGGCCTGGATTAGCTGGCTTTTGCCTAGCTATTAGGGATTTCCAGAAGCAAGAATTTCTCGCTCAGCACTGCCATGGATACAAGGGAACCATAAATCTAGGCTATACCCTATTAGGTATAGAAAATGCTTCTGCCGGTAAATCTGATAATGGATCAGCAAGAGATCCTAAATCTGTTGCTGCTCCTATGCTTGAAGAGCTTGCCAGAAGAGGCCACAGCCTAGCGACTGATTTTGATCAGGTTATACTAGCGGTTCTTGCAAAAAGCATCAACAACCCTAACCTAGCATATTTAGATTCTCGCCTTAGGGATGAAAAATATTTTGATATGAAACGGATAGATCCAAAAGAGACATTGAGCCATCGGCTATTGAGCTTCATTCTGAGCCATTAATTGTTAAGATTTCCTCACAAAAGCCCTGTCTTCCATCAAATGCCCTAATTTTTCTTTCTTTGTTTTTAAGTAATTTTTATTCAATTCATTAGCTTCTGTCAAAAGAGGTATCCTTTCAACTATTTTCAAACCAAACTTTTCCAAGCCTTCTATCTTCTTGGGATTATTAGTTAAAAGCCTTATTGTGCTTAATCCTAAATCTGCAAGAATCCGAGCTCCAATTGTATAATCCCTTTCATCTGCTTTAAATCCAAGCTTAATATTAGCCTCAACAGTATCCATCCCTTTATCCTGCAGGTTATATGCTTCCAGCTTCTTAACCAAGCCAATGCCCCTTCCTTCCTGCCTGAGATAGACTAATACGCCTCCTTCTTTCCCAATTTTTTCCATTGCTTTCTCTAACTGCTCACCGCAATCACACCTTTTTGAATGAAACAGATCTCCAGTTATGCATTCAGAATGAACTCTAACAAGGATATTCTTTTTTCCCTTCACATCACCATTAATCAAAGCAATGTGATGATCTTCTTCCTCTCCTTTATACAAAACAACCCTAAAATTGCCGTATTTTGTCGCTAAATTGGTTGTTATATCTTCTTTGATTAGCTCCATTTCAACATTAAGAACCAAAGCTGGGTTTAAATTGTTTTCTGTTTTAGGTTATTATTAAATAATTCTTTTGATCTTCCTCTTCTTCTGCATAGGCTATAGGTACAACTAGGAGGATTAAAAGTAGTAAGATTAGTTTTGCGTGTTGCATTTTAGAAAACCCTATATAATTTACTCAAAATGGCATATTTGACGTTTATAACCGGTTGTGTTCAATTTTTCTGCAACCTTATCCTCTGTTTTATTACTTCTCCATTTTAATGTCTTTTGTCGATAGAATTATCTTTCTAATATTAGCATCATGTAGTGCAAAAAATGCTAAAACATAGATTATTAGGAAGAAAGTGACAATAGTCCCAAACATATACTGATTTATTTTGAATAAATAGTAAACTAGACATGATAATACAATAAAAACGATACCTGCAGCGCTCCAAAGGATAGTCTGTTTTAGTTGTATTTCTTTTACACTTACTAATCCACTTCTTAATTCCGCTAACTTCCTTTCAAATTCCGCTTGTTCCAAAGTAATCTTCCTTCTTACGCGAATTGTTTCTTCTATGCTGTCAACAGCAGGGTAACCTGGATTTACTTTGGAGTCGTCTATCCTTATCCCATCCATGTTGATAAGGAATATTTTTCCGAATATAAATCTTTCTAAGAATTAACTAACTTGCAATTAAGCCATTGTTTTTACAAGATATGTTTTTAGTCATCATCCTTTTTTTTACAATAATAACCAAAAACCTTATATATAACCTATTATATGCTGTCTATAGGTGATATATAATGAGCATGACAACAATACAAATTGAAAAAACCCTTGTTAATTCCTTGAAAGAAGCAAGAGAATATCCCAGGCAGACCTATAACGATCTTATTAAGCAAATGGTTGATGTATTCAAAAGCATAAAGAAAAGGAATCAATATGATGAGTTTCTCCATAAAATTCAACAGGCCAAGATGAAAGAATTATGGGGCAACAAAGAAGATGAGGCATGGGAGAACGCTTAAAAATGATGAAATCATTTTTGGCGTGCCAAAAACCTGAGGTTTTTAAGCATGCCTAAATCCGGAGATGTTGTTTTAACCAAAGTCCAATTTACAGATACTTTTGAAATCAAAAAAAGGCCTGCTTTAGTCTTGTTTGAAGAGCTTGATAATGTTGTTGTAGCTGGAATAACAAGCAATTTAGAGATGAAAGGAATACCTCTGGCAAAAAAAGAAGGGGCTGTAAAAGACAGCGTTATAAAACTAAATTATATCTTTACGGTTTCAAGAGCTATGATTGAAAAAGTGCTGTTTTCTTTATCTGTAGATAAAAAGAAGAAAGTTTTCGATGAGTTAGTAGGCTTATTAAAACAACAATATTCCACTCATCTCAGATGAGTGATAAAGTGGAATTTGTTGTGCTCAAAAACCACATTTTATGAGTGGAATATTGAGTGTCAAAAACCACTTCATGTTGTAGAGTAGCTAAACCATGCATCTCTGATGGGTGGTTTTTGACAGATTTAAAATAAACTTGATGGGGGTTAGTGTAATAACCAAAAAGCTTATATACTATTTATGAATAATACTATTCAGAATATGAATAATACTATCCAAAAAATAAAAATTGATGAAATGAGATTAAAGATAGTTGAAACAATATCTAAGACCCCTTTTGAAGATTTTACAATAGAAAAAATAAAAGAGAGTATAGATGAAAAAACCAATTACCCTACAATCTATAGGAAGGTGGATTCCCTGATTAAGGAAGGTATCCTTTCTAAGTCCATGTACGGGATGGCAAGCCAGATAAAAATCAATCTGAAAAATGAAAAAACTATCTCTTTGCTTTCTCTAATCGAAACAAAAAAATTTGAATTATTTTTTAGTAAATTAAAAGGAACATTAGCTGCTAGCATACGTGAAATAACTAAGGATACAAGAAATATACATGAATTTAAATGCGTTTTAATATTTGGGAGTTATGCCAAAGGAACTCCAACTAGAGAAAGTGATATAGACATGTTGATCATATACGAGCCATCAAGGTTTATCCACAAAGAAGGATATGAACAATATATTAAAGAAATCAAGAGTTCGATGACAGGAATTATTAAGGTCAATGAATCAAGAGGGGTGGCTAAAATTAATCCTATTATTGTTAGTAGTGAAGAACATAAGGAGATGATAGCTAATAAAGAAATAAATGTTGCTAAAGAAACATTAATAAATCATCTTATCCTGAAAGGTTATAGTGCGTATTGGAGGGAAATATCGGGGTGTATTTGATATGCTGAGCAAGAATGACCTAAAAGAGAAATATGAATCCTTTCTAAAAGAGTATATTATTCGGAAGGATAATAACGAAAAGAAATTTGCAGAAGGTTATATGGACAAATCACTGCATAATCTGGAATTAGCAGGGGTTTTAGAGATCATCTCTAGAAATGAAGATAAAAAGAAGGTTCTCGAAATTCCATTGAATAGAGAATATTTTGACTGGATAATCATTGCTTCATATTACGCAATGTATCTTGCCGCAACTTCTGCATTGGCTAAAATTGGGCTAAAATCCACAACTCATGGAGCAACTATAACTGCTTTAGAATATTGGTACTGCTTTAAAAAGAATCTTTTGGAAAGAAAGTATATTGAAATGATTGAAAATGCGCATTTTGGAAGAGAAGACATCCAAAAGATAGATAACGCTATGCAGGGAAGAGTCGCTGTTCAGTATACTGTTTCTCGTAGATATGGAGATAATGAAGCAAGGAGTATTTTAAAAGACGCTAAAGAATTTGTAAACAAAATAAGTGAAATAGTAGGGTAATATGCTTAGAAAAGGAAGAAAGCAAGAAATTATTAAGTTAGTACCAAATACCTTTTTTGCCTTAAAGTGATTGTCTCAACATTTTTCTTCTTTAATCTTCTCTTTAACTCCTTGTCCTGTGTAGCTACAGTATAGCCATTTAACCCAAGGATTATGTCATCAACTTTTCCTTCTTTTGTTTCTATAATATCCACTTTTTTATTTTTTATCAATAACAATGCTAATTTTGCAGCAGCTTTCTCTTTGCCTTTTTGTTTATCGACAATATTGTTTAATTCGCCTATTGTTTTATCCACAATAAACAGTTTGTAGCCAAAATTGCACAGCCTGTCAATTTCCGAGAATATATCTACTTTGAATTTTGCTGGTATCAGCAAAAAGTTAGTGTCTAACAGTATTTTTTTCATTATTCAACTAATAAAGAAAAAGAAGTTTATAAAGATAATTATTTGAGCTCAGATTAAAAACCAAGCAAGCATATTATAGTTACCATATAGGTAACCAAAACCACAAGATTTAAATATGAGTTACCTTATAGGTATCTCTATGGCATCTGAAATACCAAGATATGCTTTAAGGGCATATGGATTATTGTACACTAAATACAGAACTGAAGAAGAATTCAGCCAGGAAAGCTTTAATTGGATAGTCAGTTCTTCCATGAGAAAAAAGATTTTTTCAGTTTTATTGAACTCAGGATGGATAACTAAAAAGTCAAGGATGACGTATAGCTGTGTAGATCCTAACACCATTTTCAGCTCGTTATTCTCCTTTAAAGTGCAGGATATATTAAAGAAGTCAAAGAAAGAGTTTTGTTATAGCAAGATGAGTGCTGCAGAGATATGGACTGACTTTTCGTATATCCAAAGAAGCTGGGAACACAGCCCGTATTTTATTAAAATCAAAGACTCTGATTTGGATTATTGGAAACAGTTCTTATCAAAGAATGGAATCCCTTTTTTCATGAAAGAAGGCACTTTTATTGGAGAATTTATAATCTTATATCCTCAAAGAAGTTTAAAATGTTCCGTACATAACGGTTTTCCTGTTGAACGGTTAGTTGATACAATCAAGTTTTGTCAAAACAACTCATTATTTGAATATCCTTTAGCTTATTTAAAGAAAAAATTTAATCTAAAAATCAAAATAAATAAGGAATTAATGGAAAAAATTAAGGAGGCAGTATAGATGTTAGAATTTAGGGAAAAGGAGATATTATCAATGCTAGAAAAATTGAAGGACTGCAGTTTTGTACTTATCGGCGGTTATGGCGTGAATACAT
>CAZKBD010000004.1:48073-53417 GCA_964550945.1 uncultured Methanosarcinales archaeon | reverse complement strand
CGGGTTTTATTTCTTATGGAAAAAGGATTCTATACTTTATATACCATGAGAAATTTGCTTTACAAATTTCTGGTTTGTTAGAAAGCTTTGCTTTCAAACACTCAGAAATCGCTTGCTTACTCTGGGTTAAAACCCCTCGAGCGTGCGCATTAGCGATTTCTGACATGTCAAATGATGATCTCCCGAAACAATGTAGTCCACACCAGCAGAAACAGCACATTCCAGTAATCAAAAAAATCCGACCACCACCAGTCAAATAGACTGGTGGTATGCTCGCCTTATAGGCTCGGGTCGGATTTTTTTGTTCTCATTTTCCACTTGATGTTTGTCTTTAAACAAAACCACCAGTGAAATACACTGGTGGAAAATGAGATTATATCATCTTTTTCATCTTCTTTGACAAAATCAATCTTTTCTTTAGAAATCTCTGATTTCTAAGAGACCGAGGGTATATTTCTGACATATAAACGAAGCATGGAAGAGGTAAGGGAAGCAAAACATTTAAATAATACTTAGCTTTAACTTAAGTAAAATGGGAAAACCATCAAAAGAAGAAAAAGTTCTGGAGCTATTTTTTAATGAGCCCTCAAAGCACTGGCATTTCAAGGATATAGTTAAAACTGCAAAAGCCAGTGAGCCCAGCGCAAACAAATGGCTGAAGAAGCTTTCAAATGAGAACATCATACAAAGAATCAAACCGAGAGGAAAGATGCCTTATTTCATTGGAAAGTTCAGGCATGAAAATTACCAAAACAAGAAAAGAATTTATGCTATGCAAAAGCTTTATGAAACCGGTCTTCTCATGAAACTTCAGCAACTAGCTAATGCGAAAACTGTTGTGATTTTCGGCAGCTTTGCCAGGTCAGACTGGAATGCCAAAAGCGATGTTGATATTTTTGTCTTGGGGGATCCTGAAGACCTCAGATTCGGAACTCTTTGGAGCGGACTAGGATTCCAGGGCAAGGCAAGAGAGATTCAGATTCATAGTTACAAATCAGTCCATGATACAAGGAGGATACATTCTGGATTAATGAAGAATGTGGTAAAAGGATATTTTGTAAAAGGCAGTATATTTGATATTGCAGAGGTGGCAGCATGAAAAAAATCAACGATTTGGATAGTGTTTACAATCAGCGTGTTACTGAGGGTAATTTGCAGGAGATAGAGGAGGTTGATATTGAGAAAGCAAAATCCAAAAAATAAAGCTTTAAATACTTGTTAGGATATCCAATGATTATACGCAAGCTATGCTGGATAGGTTTTATTCGGGCTTAAAAGGCTATTTTGGGCTCAAATAAGCTTATTTTAGCATAATAATGGCCCGTCACGAGAGTACTCAATGGAGCTGTCGCTAAATGCAAGCAATGAGCTTGGGAGTTAGTGTTTCGGGCTACAACTCATATTCACAGCTTAGAATAGGAAAATAGGCAAGTTTATGTTCACCTTTCATTCATTGGGTTATGGTAAAATAAGATATAGAGTTTGAACTTGTTCTATTTGCAGAAGCTAAGAGTGATGTTAATAAAAGAAACAGGGGGCAATTAAAATGGGAAAAATAAGTTTAGTATCTTCAAAATATATAGTTCATGCCTCTATCGAGATAGAAGGCGTTGTTGACAGGCCAGACGTGATAGGAGCAATATTCGGCCAAACTGAAGGGTTATTAGGAGCTGATTTGGAGCTTAGAGAGCTTCAAAGATCAGGAAGAATCGGAAGAATAGAAGTAAATGTTGAAACAAGAACCGGAAAAAGCCACGGCACTATAATCATTCCATCCAGCTTGGATAAAGCTGAAACCAGCATTGTGGCTGCAGCTTTGGAAATAATCCAGAGGATAGGCCCTTGCAACGCTAAAATAAATGTTGTAAACATAGAAGATGTAAGGGTCAGCAAAAGAAGCTTTGTAGTAGAACGGGCAAAAGTATTGCTAAAAAGATTGATGGAGAATGTCATGCCTGATTCACAGGAGTTAGCAGATGAAGTTGCTTATTCTGTCAGGGTGATGGAGATTGTTGAATACGGCAAAGACCGGCTGCCAGCAGGGCCTGCAATTGATGAAAGCGATGAGATAATAATTGTAGAAGGCAGGGCAGATGTTCTAAACCTATTAAAGCACGGAATTAAAAATGCTATCGCATTGAACGGCACTTCTGTGCCTGAAACAATAATCGACTTAAGCAAGAAAAAGGTTGTGACTGCTTTTGTTGATGGCGACAGAGGAGGAAACCTTATCATCAAGGAATTGACTGAGGTAGCTGATATTGATTATGTGACAAAAGCTCCTGACGGCAAAGAAGTAGAGGAGATAACAAAGAAAGAGATACACAAGGCATTGCGCTCTAGAATCTCTGGTGAGCAAGCAAAATTAGAAGTGAACAGGGAATCTGAAAGGTTAAATTCAGATGTAAGAAGGCCGCAGCAGCCGCAGTTTAGGCAGCCAATAGCAGCATCAGCGCCTGCGCCTAGGTTTGTTAAAAAGGTGCAATTAACGCCTGATGAAAAAAAGGCTTTTAATGAAATGCTTGAAAACCTTATTGGCACAAGAGGAGCAAACATCGTTGACCAGAAGTTAAGCGTACTTGGGAAAGTGCCATTGTCTGAGCTGCAAACCACTTTGAAAAGCTTGCCTTCAGGCGTTTACGCAATCGTGTTTGATGGGATAATTGACAGGGATATTGTCAAATTGGCAGAGAGGTCAAACATAAGATATTTGGTTGCCATGGACAGCAGAGTAAAGCCAACAGAAACAAAAGTAGAGATAGTAACAGCTACTGACCTATAGCGAGAACGCACAGATTATTACGAAAAGGTACTGAGTTTAGGATATAATATCCTCAGACAGCTTTTTATTGCATTCTTCGAACTTGTTTAGTTCGCAGAATTTTTGTTTGATAACCTCAGCAGGCTGGACTCCGGTCAGCTTCAGCTGGTTATTGACCAAGAAAGCAGGATAGCTTGTTATCGCCAACTCTTTAGACAGCATGTCGTTTTCTGCAACTTCATATTTTGAGAAGGTTATTTTTTCTTTGAATAGGTTTAGAACTTCTTTGACATTCTTTTCAGCTTTTAGAGAGGCATTGCTGTTGGGCAAAATGAATAGTTTTAAGCTGCTTTTAATCTCGTCTCTTTTGAAAAAATAGTTAGAGCCGGCAGCTTCTGGCGAAATAATATACCTGTCTTTGTTTTTGATAAATATCCTTTCGGTTTTGTTGAAATTATAAGCCTTGCTGATGTTCTCGTCAAATATGTAAGCTGGAAGAACTTCGATATCTAATCTCTGCAATAGCTTCATGCCTTCATCTTCTTTGTAGCCTATGCTCCTGTATTTTGCGCTTGGAAATAACTGATTAATAACATCTACCATCCTTGCTGTATCGCAGCTTAAACAGTTTTCGTCATTCAAGATTATAAATTCTGCCTTGACATCCTGAATAAACTCGCACTTAGACTCTTTTGTGCCTGGATTAATGCATGTTCCTATCATGCTTTCCTGATTACATGCGCTGTCTGAAGTGCAGACTGGGAGCTCTTTTTCCTTAAAAGAGCTCATCAATATCAAAGCAATTATGATGAGACCTATCAATAGCATTGCGATGTATTTATAGCGTGGTTTTTTGGTGGGTTTTTCTGGCTCTTCTGCTGTTTTTTCTTCTTCAAGAGGTGATTCAGGCTCTTTATCTTCTATCTTTTCTTCGCTTTCTTCATATACTTCAACAGGGGTTTCCTCTATAGGGGCATCTTCTTGCATTTCTTCTGGCTCATCTTTTATTTCTTTTATAGTTATATAGCTGTCTTCTTCAGCCTTTTTTGGCTCTTGGCTTTCAAGCTCTCTTAATTTATTTTCTATTCTATCTTTTCCTTTCAGAAATTCTTCTTTTGTTATTACATCTGCCTCTAGGCTTTCCTTTAGAAACCTCAATTCCTGCTCCAGCCTATCTTTTGTATCCATTTTTAAGTAGGTTAAATGAATTAATAAATAAAGGTTTCCAAAATTTCATTCACCACAGCCCAGTTTCAAAAAATATTTATGTAGGTGGCAAATATCATTAGATGTCATGTATGATATCATTATTGGGAGAACTCCTGAAGATTTGAAAGATTTTGGGACAAAAGGCACTATTCCGATTGGCAAGCATTATGTCAAGATGGGCCAGACCACTTCCCTATCCAATGATATTTACATGGACGTTATAAGAAGCCACGTCGTATTTATATGCGGCAAAAGAGGCTCTGGAAAAAGCTACTCCATGGGCGTTATAGCTGAGGGAATTGCTACTATGGAAAAAGACATATCAAAGAAGATTTCTGTGATTATGCTCGATACCATGGGGATTTACTGGACAATGAAGTATCCTAATGAGCAGGAGAAAGAGCTGCTTAAAGAATGGAATATGGAAGGCCAGAGCCTTAATGTCCAGATCTACAC
This sequence comes from uncultured Methanosarcinales archaeon, assembly GCA_964550945.1. Lineage (GTDB taxonomy): Archaea > Nanobdellota > Nanobdellia > Woesearchaeales > CAZKBD01 > CAZKBD01. Next base: position 48,991 of record CAZKBD010000004.1, on the reverse strand, counting down.
TCCAGAAGGCTACCATAAATCATACAAAGAGCAAGGAATACCTACAGATTACCCTTTTTCAATAAGACCGAGCGAGCTTGATGCCGGCGATTGGTGCATGACTTTTGAAGTTGATGTTAATGACTCAGTTGGCGTCCTTATTGACAGGGTTATTGCGCGATTAAAAGAAGAGAAAAAAGAGTATGGCATAGATGATATCATCAAGCTAATCAAGGAGGATGACAAAAGCGAAAATAATGTTAAGGATGCTGCTGAGAACAGGTTTATGGCTGCCAAGAGATGGGGCTTGTTCGGAGCAGAAGGCACTCCTTTGAATGAGCTGGTTGTTGGCGGGCAGATAACTGTTTTGGATGTAAGCTGTTATGCAACCATTCCTGGCGCTGAAGGAATAAGGGCATTAGTTATTGGGTTAGTTGCTGAGAAATTGTTTATCCAAAGGATGATAGCCAGAAAGTTTGATGAGTACAAATCAATAAACAAATCAATCCATTTTATTGAGGAAGAAGATAAAGAAGAGGAAAAGAAAGAGCCATTGGTCTGGCTTGTTGTTGATGAGGCCCATGACTTTCTTCCCAATAAAGGAAAGACTGCTGCAACACATCCTCTAGTAACAATATTAAGAGAAGGAAGGCAGCCAGGCATCTCTTTGGTTCTGGCTTCCCAGCAGCCTGGCAAGATCCATACTGATGTTATGACTCAGTCAGATATTGTTTTTGCCCATAGAGTCACTGCAAACATGGATGTGCAGGCATTGGGCATGCTAATGCAGAGCTATATGAGAGAAGGGCTTGACAAGCAGCTTAATGTGTTGCCAAGAGTCAGCGGAGCTGCTATTATCTTTGATGATATGAACGAAAGGATGTATTCTGCCAGGATAAGGCCAAGATTGACCTGGCATGGCGGCGGGGCTCCTTCTGC
>CAZKBD010000004.1:0-47973 GCA_964550945.1 uncultured Methanosarcinales archaeon | reverse complement strand
GCAATACGCTAATTGAACTGCTTAAAAAACTTTTTTTCCTTGAAACTGTATTTTTTTGACATCTTATCCAATAGAATAGAGGATTTTATCAGCAGCAGCGAGGCTATACCTATGATTGTATAAGCTGCAATCTTAATAATCTCCCTGTAAGGAGAGAGGTGGGCTAATTCGAGCTTTGATACAAGGCTGGCAAGAAGGTAAATGCTCATGAAAGTGCCGCTCAAAACAACAACATCCATGTAACTCTTGAAATAGCCTTCTGTAAACTTCCTATTGCTTACGTGCATCAGGATAAATGAAGCTAACACAAATATCAATGATGCTCCAGCCAAGATTAAATGATAGTCCATTTTATTTAAAGCCATGCTCCTTTGCTATTTTTATATTTATCAAAGATATAATGACCAGGCTTAATGTTGTCAACAAAGCCGCAATAAACAATGCCAAGTTAAGGTTTTTGTATAATTCAATGTCATTTGTGAAATAAAAGACGTAATCAGCCAAAACATCAACTAAAATAAATAAAACCAGGAAACCAACAATAAAGAATACCCCTCTTATTATGGTCTGGTACCATCCAGACAAAAATGCCTTTTTGGCATTTAATAACCTGAAGAAACCAAATATATTAACACCTAAGGCGATTATCCCAACAGAGAGCAATATTTGTTCTATCATAAAGTTATGACCTTATCGCAAAATTGCGCTAACTGCGCCTGAAGATTAGGATCTGTCTCTTTTTCCATTGAGACCAACAATCCATTAATGTCCCATTGCCTCATCTTGCTTGTTAAAAAATGTGCAAATTTTGTTACAGTAGTCAATTGGTTATAGACTAGTAATGTTGACAAGGTGTCTAGGAATATAAACTTATCTCCTGGCATGGATTTTACTGCTTCACTTAAGGCTATGCTCAAGTCAGTTAATGACTTTGGGCTTTCCATAAACAAGCAGTTGTCAATCTTTTCTGTTGCTTCGCTTATCTCGCTGGTTATCAAGTCAATGAAAAAGAGCTTTTTTGTGTTGATTCCTTTTTGCTCAAGATAGGGCACTATTGTTTTATAAGGCTTGTTTACTGTGATGTATATTCCAGGCATTTTTCTTTTATTGACGAAAATATCTAATATTCGGATATTGGTTTGCGCATATGCGTCTGTGCTTACAAGGATTAAAGCAATAGAATTTTGCGGAAGTTCTTTCAGCTCTTTTTCCAAATCAAACATGAAACTGCATAAATGAAGCTAGTATATAAATTTTTTGAGAAAGTTTAAAAACATCGCTTGCTTCTTCTCATTTTGTACGCGATGATGAAGTGAACACCAATCGAGGCAACGATGAGATATGGAGTAACTGCAGAGCGTACGCTTTATGTTCTAAAATCAACGCAAACCCGAAATATTCTCGGCCCAAATGCCCCGCATTTTACAAAATCCAGAATTTTGAATGTTTTGATGTATTTTTTCAGATGATCCTCAATATATTTCTTGTTTATATTTTCTTCCTCTAAAAAGGTGTAAAGGTGTATTGTTCCTTGTTTCTTGATAACCTTTAAAGCCAAATCTAAGAACTTCTCAGCTCCTTTTGGCAAGGGCATCAGAATCCTGTCGAATTTCTTGTCTAAGTTGGGAATCACTTTTTGAACATTGCCTAAAAACAAGCGTATGTTTTTCGTTTTATTTAATCTTGCATTTTCTTCTGCATATTCGTGCGCAACCGGATTTATCTCAATGCCATAAATTTCTTTAGCTTTTGTGTTTTTCGCGATATTTATTGGATAAACAGCACAGCCAGAGAACATGACTAAAACAGACTCGTTTTTTTTGATTAAATTGTTGATTCTTTTCCTTTCGTTTGACAGTCTGGGAGAAAAATATACGTTTTCAACATTTAATTTCAATTGGATGTTATTTTCTCGGTAAACCGTTTCTTTTCTTTTTTCGCCTGCGATTATTTTTAATTTTGGCAACCTGTACCTTCCAGAGTATTTTTTTGTTTTCTTGCAGACGACCTTAATATTCTTAAAAAGCTTTAAGATCTCATTTCCGATAAGTTTCTCTTTCTTCACAAGCCCTTTGGGAAAATCCGCGAATATCATAATATCGCCGACAACATCAAAAGATGATGGAACTAAAGAGAGCTGTTTTTCAGTCAGTTTTCCCTTTAGCGCTTCTTTTAGTTTCATCAAACAAATAAAAAAGAAAGTGGGTTAATAAAGATTGCTTATTTTTTTGGTGGTTTTGCGTATGGGGCAGCAGTTATTGATGCTGGAATTGTTACGGCTGGAAATCTTGGCCTTGCAAAATGAGGTATAGCGCATGGCCCACCAATCAGATAGACAAATTCGTCTACAAATGCTTGTGTGCCTCCTCTTAATGGAGTGAAATATTCTGCTGGAACAGTTGATGCTTTGCCCGCAATAACGCTTAAATCCTGCAAGGCTGTAGTCATTTGGCCGCTTCCTGTTTTTTGCAAAATGACTGACTTGCCGGTTTCCCCTGCAACTAAAGCCTCAACAGCAGCATAACCAATCATATAAGCTTCACTTGCATCAACCATGGACAAAGCATAACTCCTTTGAAGATGTTGAGGAACGATTACTGTGTCCTTAAGTTTGGTTATTCGCGAAGCCTGGCCAAGATTTTTTTGAATCAATTGAGATAAGAATATCGCAACGGAAAACGAATCTGCTCTCCCGTGTTGGATATTACCATGGGCGTCTATTTGTGCGTTTTTATCTGCATATAATACTGCTAACGACTTTCCGTTTCTATCTGTCAAGTCTTCTTGAACAGCGATTACACATTCCCCATAGGAGGTTATTGCCTGTTCAACTGCATCTAAAAACTCCCTTTGTTCAAAAATATGCTCCTGATTCAAAACTATATGGGGTGGTTTGTCTGGGTCTATTTGCCCCATTGGGTCCATTTTAGCAAATGTTGTGCCGATAGCCCCATAGCCGCATTTTCTTCCCATTACTTGGTATATGAGTACTGGTGCATTTAACACCTGGCCTGTCAGGATATTTCCATCTGGGCCATAAACATTTCCAATTAATCTGTATGAAGAGAAGTCAGATTGCACATATTTTATTGCTGCTGCATTAAATAACGACATTGAAGCCCAGCCAGGAGAGTGGTGTGTTCCTGGAAGGTCATTATCAACTGTTTTTATTGCATGTATTCCTAAAATGGAGTTTAGAAGAAGTTCGCCTAAATCTTTAAGCTCTTGCGCGTTTTCCCTAACCTGATCTAGTACCTCAGCAGAATCGTTTCCTCCGATATACGCCATTCCATCAACGCCCAATTCAACTAAATTTCTTACTCCTACCTTCATAGCGCCTTTAAAATCGTGTTCTTTAGGCCCGTTTCTTGTTGTTCTTAATCCAGCTCCTGGGCCATTGTAAACAAATTCCATGGGGTTTGCTTTGGTTAAATCAACAATATTGCCAGGAACATTTGCATAAATCATGCCTTCAATACCATTCATAGCTCCAAAGACTTCTATGCCGTGTTTTTGCGCTGCAGCTAGCGCTCCTGCAACTTCCCAATCAATCACTGGTGTTGGTCCACCAGATTCTGCAACAATAATCCTTTTAACAGCCATTTCCCATTCACCCTTTTGGTTTGTTTTTGTGTTTTTTAATTTGAAATAAAAAAATTAATCTGCTTTTTTGTATTGTTCTGCCATTTGTTCTAAAGTCAAACTCATATCCACTCTTTCTGCCAACCCAGCTGAACCGAACACTTTGTTCAAATGTGCAACGTGTTTTGCAACAGTAGTTTCTACAATCCCCATGAGTTCTATAAACTGTTCATCTCCAGTTTCTTCGTAATTTTTTCTTAAGATTGCTGGATCTTTTTTGGCTATGGAGTCTAACCAGCTTCTTGGATCAGTAATGCCTTCAGCTGGAACAACCTTGCCGCTTTTATCATAAGCCACTATAGTGCCATCAAGAGCCCCTTTTATCATAGCAACTAGTTCTGATCCATTATGGGCTTCTGGATTCTCGTAAAGCCATTTTCTCGCTTCCCCAGTCATAGCTAACCTTAGGTCAGTATCAATATTGACTTTTCTCATGCCTAGTTGGATTGCTCTGACCACCATATATTCTGGCACACCACTAGTATCCTTCAAAGCTCCTCCATAGAGGTTTATAACTGCTACAAAACTAAAGGGAACTGAAGAAGAACCATGGCTTACTAAGAAATGATTCAAATTTAAGCCGCTTCCAACCATCGCCCTATAACTGCCATTAACAGTTTGCAAGCTAAGCGCATCTGTCTTGCCCTTATTAGGTCCATGTGAAGTTCCATAAGCAGCTGCTAATGCGTCTGCACCAGTCATAACAAAGAAAGCAGCCACTCTTTTAGGGTCTGCATAAACTGATTTTGCGTGTTGAACCTCTTCTTCTACACCAGCCAATAAACCATATTCCCCTTCAACACTCACCCCTTTACTATGAGCATATTCTACAACTCTCTTTGTGATATCTATGTTTGTTTCGAATGGATTGCTTGACGCATCAATCATCACAGAACTAAATCCGTCATCAACACATTTTTGTGCAGCTTCTTCTGTCCCATGGTCTAGATGCAATGCAACAGGAACTTTAACGCCCCTATCTGCCATAGCTAACATCACAATATCACGAATATAAGAAGGACCACCTTGGAATTTGTTTGCTCCGCTGCTTGCCTGGATTATGCCTGGCGCATCAGTTTCATTTAAACCTCTTAATATTCCTGCAGCTTGTGCATAGAAATTAACATTATAAGCGCCTATAGCTGATCCAAAACTTGTTTGCAATGATTTTTGCTCTGCAGCCTGCAATAAAGGCACCATAGAATATAATTGTACTTGCTGTTCTGCCATTTTTCCCACCCTCCGTAATTTTTATATAAAATTTATATAAAGTTTAATGAATAAAAATCTTTGGAATATTTAAATGTTTCTATTGTAGAATGGTGATAATCGTAAAAAATACGATTACATAAACTCTCCAAGCCCTTTCTGTTTTTTCTCTTCTTTATCTTCCTTAAATCTGCCCAAAACAGACTCAACTCTCTCGTGGCTGAAATCGTGCTCCTCTACTAAAAGCTCTTTTATCTTTTCAATATCAATTTTATGCCATTTCAATTCATAATCTCTTTTTACCCCCATATTTTTTATCAAATTGAAAACTTCCTGCCAGGGATAACCAAAATAATCGTTCCATTTTACGTCTTTAAACAGGCTGTCAAAATCCTTCCCATATTGCTTAACCAGCTTCAAAGCATTTTTTGGCCCGATGCCTTTAATTCCCCCATTATTGTAATCAGTTCCGACAAGCATGCCTAAAGCAATGAGCTGGTCATTGTCAATCCCTAAATTGTTTAGATTTTCAGATAAATCAACGAATTCAGGCATAACCTTTTCATAGCTCAATACATTTGCTTTTTTCTTTTTTCCAGCTATTGACAGATTTCTTATCAAGCGAGGAGCGCCAAACATAAGGCAATCAGCATCCTGGGAAGCTACTGCATAAGCATCATTATTTTTAACAATATAAGCGGCCTGCGCCTCTCCCTCGCTAGCTCCTTCAACAACAGGAATCCCAAAAGCCTTAATCAGTTTCTGGGCTTCTTCGATCATCTCTCCAGTCAGCCTAGAGGTTCTTGCCGCATATTTCTTCATCTCATCCAAATCCTCTTTTTTCTTTGCTTCCTCAAATTTCTTTGCAGCCTCTAGTTTCAGCTCTTTTCTTTTTGCTCTTTCTTCTTTTTTTAGGTCTGGAACCTTGCCGTCAAAAACATAAACTAATTTAAGGCCTTTCTGCATAAGATTAGCGGTCCTGGTAAAAAGCCCAGTCAGATGAGAAGTGACATTTCCTTTGCTGTCCATGAGCAAGCTCCCATCCCTGCTCCTGATAGTCGTTAGGAACTGGTAAAGAAAAAGTGGGGCATCAATGCATATGATCTTGCCTTTAAGACTGTCTATCTCGATCTCTTTTTTTACCAGAAGCTCGGTTATTGCAACACCCATCTTTAATAATCGACCATCATTTATTGTTTAATTACCATTAAATCTGCTTGAAATGCATTTTGAAGTCCCTCTCTAAAATCTCTTTTGCCTTAGTTGTCAGCTCGCCATCAGTCAAAAACAAAACAGGCAGCTTTTTCAATTGGCCTTTGACAAAAGCGTTGCTTAAATCATTATCATTTATGCGTTTTTTTGCTCTTGCTTTGCAAAAATAAGCAAGCTCTCCAATAGAACTTGGGATTGAGATGATAAAATCAATTTCAGAGCCTTTTTTTACAACTTCTTTTTCAATAATCCTGATTTTATTTCTGTTAAAATAGTTGTTGATCTTTGTAAAAAATAAATCGTCTGGCTCTTTTTTAGGCAATTTTTGCTCTTTTGGCTTTTCCTCTTTGAAAATCTCCTTCTGTATCTCCTTTGGTTTTGTTTCTGGTATTTTTTCTTCCTGGATGGCTTCTTTTTTCTCCTCGATTTTTGTTTCTTGCGGGATAATCATCTCTTTTATCAAAGATTCTGCATCTTGGTTGGATGTTAGATACCACTTCCAAAATATCTCTTTATTTTCGTTATGAATGACTTCCAAAGGCACTGCAAAATCCTTTATCTGCCTCATTGCCACCCTAAAAACTGGATCTAAATCAGAATCTTTTAATATTCTTTTTTGCCTTATCAGATCGTAAGCTTTTTTTTCTTTTTCGTGCAGATTGTTTGTAAATTCCTGAAGCCTTGCCTCTTGGCCAGGAAGGTAGTATAATGGCGAGCTGCCAACTTTAATGCTCGAAATAAGGACTTGTTTTCTTGAAGCTAGATCTGACAAATGAGCAGAAGCCATCATAATGTTGCTCTCGATCGCTTTTGCGGCATGCACTGGCAGGACAGGGCCCCTTAGCCTCATAAGCTGCAGAATTTTATCTGTAGGCATAGTTTCCATCAATTAGCAGAAAAAGTACGAACTTTAAATATTTTATGGCCTTACCCACTTAACTTCATAATAGGTTACGTCGCTTTCTTCGTCAACTACCCCTATAAGGAGCCGTTTTTTAGTTGAATGGGCTACCCGGTTTTTTGCGGAGAATTCATACCAAGTTAAAACAGAACTCTCATGCACAGGATAAACGATCCATTTCGCGTGATCCTCTCCTGGCTTTACGCCGCGATCATAAACCCTAAAATCTGCCCCAAATTTAAGGGCAGTTTTGATTATATAGCCCCTATTCCTAATATCTTTAAAAACGCAGTACCTTATCCAGAAATTAGGCTCTAATTTTTGAGCTCTTCTCATGAATTTTTCGAAGTTTATCTCTTTTCCTCTGCCATCAACTGACTTGACCCTTTTCTTTTCCATTAGGTAGAGGCATTCTAAAAGCGAGAGCTGCAGCTTGCCATCTTCCAAAAGCGAGCCATACCTGCTTTGGTCATAAAGCAATCGGGATTCATCGCTTGACTCAGTTAAAACTCTCTCTTTAATAAGTGTGGCCTTAACTGGTTTTTTCTCTTTTGACTGCGCTTCTTCTTCAATTTTCTCTGGTTTCTTAGACATATTTGCTGGAATTACTGGTGTACTTAAAAACATTTCTCTTTGAAAAAAGAAAATATTAAATAGACTCATAAACTTGCTAGGGTGTATGATAGAGATAGTATTCCTAGGAACATCTTCAATGGTTCCGACAAAAGAGAGAAATCAAAGCGCGGTTTTGATTAGTTATGGCTCTCATGGAGTGTTGATCGATTGCGGAGAGGGCACTCAAAAGCAATTGAAGATAGCAGGCATACCCATCACAAAAGTGACTAAAATATTGATAACCCACTGGCATAGCGATCATGCGCTCGGCTTGCCAGGATTGATATCTACATTAGGCGCTTCTGAATACACCAAAACATTGGAGATATACGGCCCAGAAGGGACTATGGAGCATTTCAAGCATATGTTCCAGGCTTTTGTTTTTGACAGAAGGATAAAAATGGAGATAACTGAAATTAAGAAAGAGGGTGTTTTTTACTCTGGAGAAGATTTTTCGCTAGAAGCAATGTTCCTGGACCATGGCATAGAGACTATGGGATTCAGGTTTGTTGAGGCTGACAAAAGAAAGATTGACTTAAATCAGATAAAAAAATTAGGCATTCCAGACGGCCCTCTTTTGGGCAAGCTACAGCGCAATGAGCCAATAATGTGGAAAGGCAAAAAGATAAGCCCCAAACAAGCGACTTATGTTGTTGAGGGCAAAAAGATCGGATTTATTGCTGATACTTTGCCTTGCAATAATTGTTATGGGCTGGCAAAGGATGTTGACTTATTAATCTCTGAAGCGACATACTCTTCAAAGCTGTCGGATAAAAGCGAGGATTATGGCCATATGACAGCAAAACAAGCGGCGTTAATAGCCAGCAAATCAAACGCAAAAAAATTGATATTGACTCATTTCTCTGCACGATACAAAACCACTCAGGAGATAGAGGAGGATGCAAAGGACTATTTTAGCAATACAATCTGCGCTTATGATATTATGAGGATAAAAGTCTGATGTCACGCAAGTCCAAAGGGATCAATGCAGAAAGAGAGCTAATCCATTTATTCTGGGGCAATGGGTGGGCTAGCTGCAGAATTGCAGGATCTGGATCGATGAGGTATCCTTCAGCAGATGTCCTGGCAACAAATAAGCTAAGAAGATTGGCAATAGAATGCAAAACTTCAAAGGATGATTCAAAATATTTCACAAAAGAAGAGATTGAGCAGCTAAAAACCTTCTCGAATCTATTTGGATCAGAGCCATGGATTGGAGTTAGATTCGATAGGACTGACTGGTTTTTCATAAATTTAGAGGATCTGGAAGAAAAGCAGAATTCCTTTTTTATATCAAAAGAATTAGCAAAAAATAAAGGATTGAGCTTTGAAGAGCTAATAAAATAGCTATCTTCTTTTTCTAGAGCCCAGCCTTCTCTCAATCTTGGATTCTTCCCTTGCAACTCTGCCTACAGCCTGCTCAATATGCATCTCTATCCTAGCAATCCTTCTCTCCATAAGAACCAATACCCTCAAAGAGTAAACAATCGCAGATAAAGTGCCTATTATTATTGCCAATATAATGTAAAGAAGCTGTAGATTTAATTCTCCTCCTATAGCCATTTTCGCACCTCTTTTTTGTATGCCTGTAAATATCTTAGGGTAATAAAAGAAGCAGTCATATATAAATGTTTTGGAAATCTCCCGACTTCCATACATTCATACTTAGAAATCTCCGATTTCTTGGGCATAAATGATTGATTTAACTTTTTGGGTTATGGGGACTTTATTGCCGGGTCAATTGGCTTCATCTTCTTCCATTCTGATTCAAATATCTCTTCCATCGCCTTGGCAAAAAACTCTGTATTAACCCATATAGCAACGTCATAGGTTGGATGAACATCTTTGTCATCAAGAAGCATGAATGTAAACTCTTTTCCATCAATAATGCAGAATCTTGCTTTTACTCCAGTACTTTGCCTTATTTCTGCTATCCTTGTAATATTCTTGATCAAGTCAATATTATCTTTTGTTGCGTGGGTGGCTATCCTTATTCTGACTCCCCTTTGTTTTGCTTTTGTTAAAGAGTTTCTAAGAACATCTGCTTTTCTGATTATGCCTTTATCAGTAGTCATTAAGATTATGGATTTTTTTGCGCCCCTTATCATTGTCTCCAGATGGTTGTTTAGGTTGTTTCTTCCACGGATAGAGCCTGATAGGTCTGTTGGCTCCACTAATTCAACGCCTTGCTTGTGCAATAATGCCAGCTCATCCAGAATATCACCTGCCCTTAACTCTTCAATAAGCCTAAGCTGGCCGTCTGAATCCTCTACAACCTTTTTCTTGACCCTTTCGATAACCTCTTCTGGCGGCACCGCAATATACTTAATCGGCTTTCCAAGCTTCATAACAATGAATCCCTTCTTCTCAAGGCTTTCCAAGACATCATAACTTCTGCTTCTTGGAACCCCTGCAATGTCGCTAAGCTCACCAGCAGTAGAAATCCCCCTCGAAAGCAATGCTGTCCACAACTTTGACTCGTAGGTGTTTAAACCAAAATCTCTTAGTTTATTTAAAAAATCCTTTTGAACAATCATGTTTTACCCTCTCCCCATAAAATAAAGCTATTGGTTTATGTGTGGAAAGGAGTGTCGATATTTAAATGTTTCTATTTTTGAGTAGCAAAAGCATGTCATTCAAAATAATAATAAAAATATATAAGATAGAACATAGGTTTTCTTGAAATCATATAAACCCTTCCAAAAGATTTAAATATTAGGTGTGGATTATCGTATATAAAATGGAAGGTTCCATTATAAAAAGGATATGTAAGATTTTCTTAATTATCGGAATCATCATTATAGGTTAGAACTGCAATCATTTCAAAATTGCAGCCATTGGTTCTAAGATGCTAAAAATAATTAAAAAAGGAGCGGGAAAACATGGAACTAAAGATATTTGATACCACCCTTAGAGATGGGGGCCAGAGTTCTGATGTGAATTTTGGCGTGAGGGATAAGATCGAGATAGCTAAATCGCTAGATGATTTTGGGGTGGATTATATCGAGCTTGGCTGGCCTGGCTCTAACCCTAAAGATATGGAGTGTTTCCTAGAAGCCTCGAAACTGAAGCTTAAAAAGATAGTTGCATTTGGCTCAACAAGGCGCACTAAAATAAGCGCTGCAGAAGACCCTAATTTGAGGGCTATAGTCCAAAGCAAAGCTAAAATTGCTTGTATTTTTGGCAAAAGCTGGCTTCAGCACGTTACAAAACAGCTTAAAACAGAGCCAAAAGAGAACTTGAAGGCGATAGAAGAAAGCATAAAGTTTTTGAGAGGTAATGGGCTTAAGGTGTTTTATGATGCAGAGCATTTTTTTGATGGATTCAAGGATAGTAAGGAATATGCTTTAGAATGCTTAAAAACAGCTGCAGATGCTAGCGCTTCCTGCTTAATGCTATGCGACACAAATGGGGGCACTTTGCCTGATGAGCTTTCAGAGATAATAAAAAAGGTTAAGGAATTTCTAAAGAAGAACAAAATAAATGTTGAGCTAGGCATTCATGCCCATAATGACTCGGGAGTTGCGGTTGCAAATTCAATTGCTGCTGTGGACCTTGGTGTGAGTTATGTCCAAGGAACTATAAATGGATTTGGTGAAAGGGCAGGAAACGCGGATTTATGCCAGATTGCGCCTATTTTGAGATTGAAGAAGAAGATGAGGTTAAATTTAAAACTAGAAAAGTTAACCCAATTGAGCAATCTGGTCTATACTTTAGCCAATATCAAGCCTGACAATCATAAGCCCTTTGTTGGAAAAAACGCCTTTTCCCATAAAGGAGGCATTCATGTAGATGCTATAATGAAAGGAGCCTCTTATGAGCATATAAACCCTGAGTTGGTCGGGAATAAACGGGATATAGTCTTGTCAGATTTATCTGGAAAAGCCAATATAGTTGAAGTATTAAAAAAATTCAATATCAAGGCAAGCAAAGATGATCCAAGAGTAAAAGCAATGCTTGAGAAATTAGAGGTATTAGAGAAGAAGGGATATGATATTGGCGACCTTAAAGCAGAGCAGTTTTTGCTTACAAACGCTTTTTTTGGAAAGAAGAACGAATTTTTTAAGATTGATACCTGGAAGATCCTTAGCGAAAATCGTAATGGGGAATATAGTGAGTGCGTGTTAACTGGTTCTGTCGGCGGTAAAAATAGAGAAGTGGTTGCTCCTGTAAAAGGCGGCCCTGTTGATGCTGTTTATAGCTCGCTGCAGAAGATGATAGCAACTAACCACAAAGAGATACAATCAGTCCAGCTAATAAATTATAAAGTGATGATAGCAGAAGACCAAGGAGCTGAGAGCTCTGTCCGAGTCTATATAGAATTCAAGAACGGAAAAGAAGAATTTGGAACAGTAGGGGTATCTCCGAACATACTAGAAGCATCTCTAGAAGCAATAGAAAAAGGATTTAGGTATTTTTTAATTAGGAATTGCTGATTTTGAAATCCTGTTTCCACGCGAAACCAAGGGGGCATAACATCTGGAATGTTTATTTTGCGATGATTCTGTTTATAAACAAAAGTATTTAAATACTCGAGCCTATTTTTAAATGTTTATAAATAAATATCATTAAAAATGCCAAATAAGGGATTATTTTGGCAAAAAAGGTTATTTTGGAGGATATGATCAAAAATGGCTAAGAAAAAAGCAGATAAAGCAAAGAAAGTACTTAAAAAGAAAGAAGAGCCCAAAAGAGACATTAAAGTGGTCAATATTGTAATTTCCACTTCTCTAAAGCACGATATTCCATTGGAAAAGATGGCAGCCACGTTATCCAATACAGAATACAACCCTGAACAGTTCCCTGGGCTGGTCATAAGAATAAAAGAACCTAAAACTAGCGCATTGATATTCAGCTCTGGCAAGGTAGTCTGTACAGGCGCCAGATCAATGGACAAAGTTGAAGAAAGTATAAAGAAGATAATCAAAAGCCTAGAAAAGATCAATGTAAAAATCACAATAAAACCAGAAATAAAGATTCAAAATATTGTCGCTAGCGGCTCAGTCGGTATGGACCTAAATCTAAACACTCTAGCAATGAAGCTTGAAAATACAGAATACGAGCCAGAACAATTTCCAGGGCTTGTATACAAACTAGCTGAAGCTAAAGCTACCTTTTTGTTGTTCAGCAATGGAAAAGTAGTTTGCACAGGCACTAAAAGTGAAAAAGAGGTTCATGCTGCATTAGATATGCTAATCGAGCGGCTTAAGAAAGTAAGAGCCTAGAGTAGGGGGTATATTATCAGGAACTAGCGTAAGCTCTAGGCCATTAGCACTGGACATTCACGCATAGCGCTTATAAATCAAAAGAGGTTATCAAAAGAGGAAAATGGAAGCTCAAGAACAAATTGAGAATTTCAAGGAATTTATTGATGAGGTTTATAGAGCTCAACTATCGGATAATATAAGGAAAGGCCATAATTACCTGATAATTAATTTTGAGGATCTTTCAAAGTTTGATTTAGAATTAGCTAATCTTCTTTTGGACCAGCCTGAAGAGACAATAAAGGCTTCAGAGCTTGCTGCAGCAGAATTTGACAATGTTGAGAAAAATTTCAAAATCAGAATAAAGAATCTGCCGGAAAGTTCTCGCATCCTTATCAGGAACATAAGAAGCAAGCATATTGGAAAATTTGTTTTGCTGGAAGGCATTGTAAGGCAGAAATCAGATGTAAGGCCCCAGGTAACTTCTGCTAAATTTGAATGCCCTGCTTGCGGCAATGTGATATCGATTTTGCAGCTTGATGGCTCTTTCAAAGAGCCAAGCAGATGCTCTTGCGGAAGAAAGGGCAAGTTTCATTTATTAAGCAAAGAGCTTGTTGATGCCCAGGGCATTGTTTTAGAGGAAGTGCCTGAACAACTAGAGGGAGGAGAGCAGCCAAAAAGGATAAATGTATTTCTTAAAGACGATCTGGTAAGCCCGTTCAGCGAGAAAAGGACCAGCCCTGGCTCAAAAATAAGGATAACTGGGGTAATAAAAGAGGTCCCAATAATATTGAAGACAGGAGCAAAATCGACGAGGTTTGATCTGTTGATTGAGGCAAACCATGTTGAGGCTGTTGAAGAGACTTTTCTTGAGATGGAGATAAACGAAGAGGAAGAGAGGCAGATAAAGGAAATTGCGCAAGATCCGAGAATATACCAAAGATTAGTAAATTCACTGGCTCCTTCTATATTTGGCCATGACAGGGTTAAGGAAGCTTTGGCTCTTCAGTTGCTTGGCGGCTCTAGAAAGGTCAGGAAAGATGGAGTTGTAAGCAGGGGGGATATGCATGTTTTGCTGATTGGTGATCCTGGATGCATTGCTGGAGATTCTCAGGTCGCATTGATATACAAAGGCATGGAAAAAATACAAGCTCTTGGAACAAGACATCTAGAGCCAATAACAGAGGTTGTTACAAAGATTAGAAAACATGGAAAGGACAGATATTATGATTTTGCAACTGTGTTCCAGCACTATCAAGAGCAACCAGTGCTTAAAGTTGTTTTGGAAACAGGAAAATCTGTAACTTGCACTTATAACCAGCCATTTCTAACAAAAAAAGGCTGGAAAAGAGCGGATGAAATTCTTATGGGGGCTAAAATAAGGGTCATGCCAAAAATACCTTCAATGGTTAAAAAGCTTGCTCCATCTGGTTTTGCGAGAGTTGAAAAAAAATCCGGCTGTTTAAAACCTGTTTCATTGCCTGAAAAAGTCACCCCTGAGTTAGCGGCTTTATATGGATATATTTTAGGCGATGGCTGCATACATCCTAATGGATACAGGGTAACGTGTTATGTCAATAATGAGGAGAAGGACCTAATAAATATGCTTGTGGATTTCTGGAGTAAAACATTTTGTGTTGACGCTGCTGTTTTGACTAAAGAAGCTAATGGAAAATTAAAGATGATTGATGATGGCGGCGGGCTTTTAAGGCAGATTATGTCAGTGCAAAAGATGCATTTAATAGAGATTAACAGCAGGCAAGTTGCGCAATCTCTTTCAATTCTATCAAATAAACGGGTTCCTCAGCAAATATTCAAAAGCCCAAAATATGTGGTTGCGAGATTTATAAGCTGGCTTTTTGAAGCTGATGGCTGCGCATTTGGCAATGGAAGAGGAAGAACTTCTATCCAGTTAAAATCAAAAAGCGCCGGGCTTTTGCAGGATGTTCAGCTGCTGCTCCTTTATTTTGGCATACAATCCAGGATCATAGGAGATAATTTGTGTATAAGGCGATCTTATGATATGGAGTCATTTGCAAAATATATCGGATTTAATTCTGAAAAAAAGAGAAACGCGTTGGAAAAGGTTTTGGAAGTGATAACCAACAGGAGCGCTAAACAAAAAAGAAAGAAGATGCAAAGATACGAGAGAGTTGTGAAGATTGAGCCGGCAGGAACTATGGATGTTTACGATTTTGAAGTTCCTGTAAGCCACACATTCATTGCAAATGGGATTGTATGCCATAACTCTGGAAAATCTGCTATGCTAAAAAGGGTTAATCTTGTTGCTCCAAAAGGGAGATATGTGTCAGGAAAAGGCGTAAGCGGCGCTGGCTTAACTGCTTCGGTTGTTCGCGATGAATTCCTAAAAGGCTGGAGCTTGGAAGCTGGCGCTATGGTATTGGCTTCTAATGGAATTTGTATGATAGATGAGATGGATAAGATGAACACAGATGACAGGGCAGCAATGCATGAAGCGCTTGAACAGCAAACTGTCAGCATATCCAAAGCAAACATCCAGGCAACATTATTGGCAAGAACAACGGTATTAGCTGCAGCTAACCCTAAATTTGGAAGGTTTGATCCGTATGGGATAATCGCAGACCAGATTAATTTGCCCCCTACCCTTATTAATAGATTTGACTTGATATTTCCTATAAAGGATCTTCCTGATCCTGAGCGCGACGAAAAAATGGCAGGCCATATCCTTCATCTCCATCAAACCCCTGATTTTGAAGAGCCTGAAATACCAACCCCTCTTTTGAGGAAATATTTTGCGTATGCCAGACAAAAGATAAATCCAATACTTACTGATTCTGCATTGCAGGAAATAAAGCAATATTATGTCGAAATGCGCAACAGATCTGGTGTTGAAGAAGGGGCTTCAAGAGCTGTTCCAATCTCTCCAAGGCAGCTTGAGGCATTAGTCAGGTTATCAGAAGCTAACGCCAGAGCCAGGTTTTCTGACAAAGTAACAAAGAAAGATGCAAGGAGAGCAATTGATTTATTGCATTATTGCCTGATGGCCATTGGCAGAGATCCAGAAACCGGAAAGATCGATATTGACAGGATTGCTACCGGAATTTCAGCTTCTGCAAGAAGCCATATACTCCAGATAAAAGAGATTATTTCTGAATTGGAAAGCAAGATCGGCAAAACCATCCCGATAGATGATGTGCTTGCTGGAGCCCGTGAAAAAGGGATTGAAGAGACTCAAGTAGAGGAAGCTATTGAAAAACTGAAGCGTTCGGGTGATTTATTTGAGCCTCGTAGAGGTTTTATAAGTAGGATATGATTCCCCTTCTTGGTTCAACACCAAAAAGTTTTTATAGGCTAAATAATTTCTACTAAAAAAGAGGACACGCTTACCTGCCAAATTGTGATTTCTGTTCTAAAACTAAACAAAAATCACTTACGCAGGTTCGCTCTTTGTCCTCTTTTTTCCTCGAAGATTCGTGTTATTGGATGAAAACAAATCTTAAGAGGTGATAAATATGAAAAGATATTCAAAAGAAGAGTTAATTGAATTTTTAAAGGATTTATCAAAAGAGATAGGAAAAACGCCAACCATTGTCGATCTAATTGCGACAAAAAATTCCCCAAGTTATATAGTGTACTACACTAAGTTTGGTAGCTGGAATAATGCTCTAAGAAGCGCTGGGTTGTCAATAAATTCTGAAAACAACACATATTCCGACAAAGAATTGATTGATTATCTCATTAAATTTAATGAAACAAACTCAAGAACCCCTAGAACTGAAGACTTCATTGAAAAAAACTGTTTCCCTTCTCCTAGTGTATATTTTAGAAGATTCGGCTCTTGGAACGACGCCCTTAGAAAAGCAGGATTGAATGTTAACATAAGAAAAGATTATAACAAAGAAGAACTTACCGGCTTATTAAGAAACAAAGCAAAGGAATTGGGCAGAAGCCCAAAAATAGATGAAATAAATTCTGACAAAAATATGCCTGATAGGGATACTTATGAAAGGCATTTTGGTTCTTTCAATAAAGCCCTCAAAGCTGCTGGTCTTGAAGTTAGATATGTATTCAGAAAATGGACTAAAAAAGAATTATTAGAGAGATTAAGGGAAAAATCAGAAGAAATGGGGAAATGCCCCACTCAAAGGGACATAGATAAAGACATTTCAATGCCAGCAAAAGGCAATTACAGGAAATATTTTGGCACTTTCAATAAAGCTGTAAGAAAAGCAGGATTATCTGTAAATTATAATATCAGTAAAGAGGAGTTGATAAGCATTCTAAGAAGATTGTACTCCAAGCTTAATAGAACCCCCACAAGAGAAGAATTAAAGCTGCAAAAAGATTGCCCCTCTTTAACTCCCTTTGTAGAAAAATTTGGCAGCTATACTGCCGCTTGTTTAAGGGCGGGTTTAACGCCAAATGATGGCAGAAACAATAATATATGGAAAAGCTGGCAAAACCATTGTGAAGATATGGCAAATGTGATCTATGGCAATATTGAAAGCCAGAGAGAAGGGATTGTAGATGGCGTCCCAGATATTTACGTTCCTGATAAAAACTTGTTTATTGACGCAAAAACGTGCGGGTACAGAGATTTTAAAGAACAAATAAACAGATATTGTAAAAACAATAACCGACTGGAATTCTGGCTAATCTTTAAAGGCATTGAAACTAAACGTAAAAAAGTAGAGTATGTTTACGCTGAAGAGCTTGCTAAAAAGATGGTTAAGCTAGGAAAAGATGATTTAGCGGTTAAATGCCACCAGTTCATTAAAAATGTTTATTCGGAAGAACAAACTTCCCTAAAAAGTCCAAAAAACATATAAACCATCATGATTAACCAATATACGGGGGTTGGTCTGTGGAAAAAACTAAAAGGTATGTTGCATATATAGTGAGAATAAAGGATATTCTAGAAGGCAGATTTGTTAAGGAAGAAGGGGAGCTGGCTCCGAATTATATTTTAGTTAAAAACAAGCAAGTTTCGAGAGCAAATGTGATGGGGGTTGTTATAGCTTTGGATAACGACATTGTCATAAATGATGGCTCTGGCAGCATTGCTTTAAGAAGTTTTGAAGAAAAAAAATACGAGGTTAATGTAGGAGATATCGTATTAGTTATTGGGAGGCCTCGCGAGTTTAATAATGAAAGGTATATCCTGCCTGAGATTGTCAAAAAGATTGAAAACAACAAATGGGTTGAGCTAAGGAAAAGTGAATTAAGATTAATGGATTTAAATAATAAGGAAGCGATCAAGACAGAAGAGGTTGTTGAAAAGGCAATTGGCGTTAATAATACCATTAATAATGCTGATAAGATTTTTAAATTGATAAAAGAGAGGGATAATGGGGATGGCGCTGATATTTCAGAGGTTATTTCTGCATCTGGCGTTGCTGATTCTGAAGCGTTGATAAAAAATCTGCTCAAAGAAGGGGAGATATTTGAGATCAGGCCAGGGAGATTGAAAGTTTTAGAATAAACTTTAGAATAAAAGGGGCGTTATAAACACTTCAAGGAATGCCGCCAAGACTAGGAAAGCAACGGATATCAATAATAAGTCTGCGGCATCATGCAGTATATGGGAGAATTTTGCGCTGGAATAATGGTGGTTTATTATTGCTACAGACACTATGCCTCCAGCAAGGCCGCCATAAAAATAAGCTAGGATTTCTGGGATGCCATGCAAGGCGTATCTAAGCAAGCCTATTGAGACGATCTGGAAATACATTCCGAGCTTGTCAAAGCCCACTAAATGGGAATAATCGCTTAGGCTAGACCGGATAAAGTTGCCGATTGCTGTCCCTATAACTGTGGCGTTCCATGTTAGAATAAAAATTGCGCCAACGCAATAAATAAAGGCAAATAATATTGAAAATGCCAAAACCCTTGTGTTGTTAAACAAAATTTTTGTAAAAGTGTTTAGCTGCTGGATAACGTCTCCGGATATTTGGGTATTGATGTCCGAGATTGTCTGAGTCTGGCGCTCAAATAAAACACTTGATGTTTTTGCAGGCAGAGCCACATACCAAAAAACTGAGGAGATCATAATGCCCAAAAATAACAGCATCAAAAAGATTAATGCCTTGTTATGCTCTTTCAATAAGTCGCTTTCTTTAACGATCTCCATATCTTTGCTTTCCTCTAATTTCATGGTGCCATAAATGATGGGTATGCAAGCCATAACAGTGAGAAAGACCATGACCAAGCTAGCTTGATCCTGAAAAACCCATAATGACAATAACACCGCAACTGACGAGTACAATAATCCTACAAAGAACATTTCCCATGGCTTTTTTTCTGCTTTTAACGGGTTGAGTATAGACTCCAGTACCATACTTAGTTTTATTGTTTGGGGGTTTAAATAACTTTTGGTGGGGATTATTATTGAAAAATGCGCTGATTATGCCAAATTTTCAATAAATTTATATATCAT
The DNA here is from genome assembly GCA_964550945.1 of uncultured Methanosarcinales archaeon. Lineage (GTDB taxonomy): Archaea > Nanobdellota > Nanobdellia > Woesearchaeales > CAZKBD01 > CAZKBD01. The sequence goes on along the minus strand of CAZKBD010000004.1, from coordinate 28,772 downwards.
CCAAAAATCCTTTTTGATATGGAATATAAAAAAATGCTAGAGCAGGCAATAAAGAAACTGCCTGAGTCTGTATTCATAAAAGAAAGGTTTGGAATGCCCAAGGTTATGGGCCATATCCAGGGGAACCGAACCATAATCTCAAATTTTCTTCAGATTGCTTCTGAGCTAAGAAGAGAGCCAGAACACCTGTTAAAGTTTATTCTTAAAGAGCTGGCAACTCCTGGAGAGATTAAAAAAAGCGGCGCAGTGATTATTGGAACAAAGGTTGCTGCTGGCAGGATAAATGAAAAGATAAAGCAGTATGCCAATGAATTTGTTTTTTGCGCTGAGTGCGGCAAACCAGACACCAAAGTTGAGCGAGATGGGGGGCTAGCTTATCTAAAGTGCACTGCCTGCGGCTCCAAGCGGTTCATCAAATCGAAAATCTAAAATGATTGTTAAGATTCATAAAAATGGAGATAAAAAGATAATTGCGATTTGTGATTCTGATCTTATTGGAAAAAAATTTGAGCAGGGGAAATTACAGCTTGATCTGACTTCTGATTTCTACAAGGGGGATGAAAAACCTGAAAGCGATATAGCGAGATTAATAAAAAGCGCTTATATTCTAAATTTAGTCGGAAAAAATAGCGTAAGTTTGGCTATAAAAGAAAAAATCCTTGATGAAAAGAACATAATCAAAATCAAGAATATCCCGCATGCCCAGATTGTATGCTAAAACCATTTACCGAGCCCGGATTGCCTTTCTTTCTCTTTACCAAAAATGCTTTCAACCATTCGTTTTGTCAATTCCAACGTCTGCATCAAATAAGATGGCAGGTGATAGTGCTCTGCTAAGCTTATTGCGGGGTCAAGATATTTTATAATAGAGCCCTCTGAAACAGTAAATATTATTCTGCCACCGCAATTTGTGCATTTGCCTATTAAAGGCGGCCTCCTGAATTTTTCATTGCACTTTACGCACCTAAATTCCTGCGTTGAGAACTTTCTCAGGTTTCCTTTTATGTCTCTTAAGAAGTGTTTCTCAATCACTAATCTGGCAACATCAACCTCATCTACTGCCCTAATTTTATTTGCAAGGTCCATCTGCCCCTTTAATTTCTCTTCCATGCTTGGCAATGTCTTGTATGCAGAGCATTTAACCCCCTTGTTTATGTTGCTTGTGGGGTGGGTGAATCCGATTTTTTCGTATTGCTGCTCTGTGTTTAGCCTGTCGCCTAGTTGGGCTACACATTCAAGCGTTGGCTGCTTGTACTCTAAACACGCTTCATAAAATTCTAAAGGGTATCTCCAGCTGACATCCAGGTCAAATACCATATCATCAACCTCAGAAGGGATGAGCCTTGAGGTCAAAACTAATGGCGCGTCCTGGCTGGCTCCTCTTGAGTCTGGCAGAAAGTCACGAGAGAAGTTTAATAAGGCGTCCATCAGCATCATAGCGCTCGCCTCATCACCATCACAATCTCTCCTAGTAGCGGCATGAAATAATGGGTGCGCGTAAAATCCCTGCGTCTTGGAAAACCCAATTATCCTCCCAACAATCCCTGCTGAGGTGTGGGGAGCCAACGCGACAATCAAATGGCCAAGCAGATCTTCCTCTGACTTAAGAGCGTAGAACGGCCCTAAATCATACACTAGGGATAATAAATCGTCAATAAATTTTGTTTCCCTAAAAAGAATCTTGTCAGCTCCCTCTTCCATCGATTGATCGCAACTAGGCAAAATTACGTCCTGGGGCTTTAGCTCTAAAACTTGATTAACATCAATTAATTCTTTGCCTTCAATATCTTTTTTGTAGCCTAATTCTTTTAATTTTTCTATTGGCACATTGATTTCATTAGGCTTAAAATGGGTCAACGCCAGCTGAGTCATATCATATCTTGTTGTTCCCTCTTTATTCACATTGATGTTATGCTTTGCCCTTAGAATCCCTTTGACCAAATGCTCAGGGATGTGGTTTTTGTTTGATGTTCCCCTAACTCCCTTTATTAGGTCAGGGAATGTTTTTGTATCCAGCTTTTTTAGCACGCAATCAAAATAATGCTTTATGTCTATGCTTGTTTTTTTGAATGTGGTTGTGTCTCCGTGCTTGCATTTTTTTTCATCTACCGTGCCGCAGATATTGCAATAAAACCTTTGTTTTGTTTTTTTATCGCAAATTTCACAAACAGCAAAAATTGTTTCCCTATCGCATTTTGCACAATGGTAGATTGGAAAATGGGAGGTTATTTTTCCTGCTTCTAAAGCGCTTTGGAATGACCTTAATTTTCCGCCTTCTTCACCCACAGGAAAAAGAACGTGCGGGCTCCCAGTTAACTTCCTCATCTTAGCTTTCTCTGGCCTGCCCATCCTTGCGCCGATAAAAACGCCTGCTTTATCCCTGATTTTTATCCCAGATATTTTGTTTATTATCTCTAGGCAGTCAGTTTCCTTGTTCTCCTCTAGCATCCATCTAAGAGTATTGATATCTGGCTGGTCAAGAGCAAAAGAAGCTGCAAACGCCACAGCATCGTCCTTTTCAATAATAACATACTCATTATTTGCCACTATATGCGGCACACCAATCAATTCCAATGCTCTTTTAGGCTTTTCCTCTAATGGCAGGATTATCTTAATTATGCTGTCGTCTTCTTTTACTATTTTTGCTTTTTCAATCCAGTTGACTAAATGATTAAGGTCTTCTAATGTTATCAGCTTCCAATAATAGCTGTATCTGGGGTATAACGGCACAGAGAGTTTTTTGGAGAGTTTTATTGCTATGCTTGCTGTCAATTTCTGGGCAAATGGGTCTTTCATAACTGATTCCAGCGCTCCTACAGGGATTTCAACAAGCTCTGCAAGCTTCTCAAAATCTAGGCTGCCAAATAAGTTTACAGTCGCCTTTTCTAACTCTAGAACCCACCACTCTTCACAATAACCTGGAGGAACAAGCATATGCGCCCTGTTGTGGAAATCTCCATAGCTTATCAGGATATCCCCAAGAAATAATATCTCTTTTATTTGTGTTGAAACTTCTTTTGCTTGTTTCTCTGCCTCTAACCTTAGTACAGAGCCATCATTTAATTTTACTATTGGCCCTTCGATAGAATCACAAACTGATAATGCAGTTGCTTTTCCTGGCCTTTCCATCTTTAATTGGGTGCCTATGGCTATATATTTATCCAGTGCGTGCATTGTTGAAGGGTGTATGCAGCAAGACGACATCCCAGAATTCCTGCTTCGGCCGTATCTTAATCTAAAGCCTCCTGCCCTTAATGGATGCGTTAAAACCGGCCTTCCAGCAACTAGATCTTCAATATAGGTATAAATTGGGCTCAGCTTTTTTTCTTTCTGGCCCTTGGACTTGTATTTTTTTTGTATTTGGATGAACTCTTCGAGGAAATTCCAATTTTCAAGCCCAAAATCCTTGCCCCATTTTGATAGTTGAGCCCATAGCTTGGGCGCTTTTTGCGCTAAACATTCCCCTATAACAAGGCATGCTCCTGACCTTATGCGGTTTGTTTCGATTCTTGGAAGATCCTTATAATTTGATGCCTCAATATCTTCAGACGGGTCGCCATCAATCTGCAATGCTAGATTCTTCACCAAGAACTCTATTTCCTCGCGGCTGGGGATATATTGAAGATTTGTAACCCTTTCATGATAATCGTAGACTTCTGTGGACATCCTTTTTATTTCTTGCTCTGTGGGATCGTAAGCTTCATAACCAAATTTGTTCCTGATATAGTCTGCAATAATGACAGAAACAGATGCTCCTGTGCCTCCTGCGCTCCTGACTGGGCCAGAATAGAATATTGCCAAATAGTCTTTACCATCCCGCCGTTTTTTTATTTTTAGATCAACAAACCCCTCAAGAGGGCTTGCGACTGTGCCAAGAGTGATATAAGCAAATCCAACCCGGATACCTATCTGCATCGCTTCTAGTTGGTTATTGAATTTGCAGAATTTTTCTTTTGCGATTTCCTCAGCAATTGTCAAAGCGATCCTCCAGTCTAATGCGCCATATTTTTTTTCTAACTCTTGTATCCGTTTTGAGACTCCAGAATTTATTATCTGGGGGGCTACTGCGCTGATCAATCCTTCTACTCTGTCTGCCATGTTTCTGGCTAAAGGGATCTCAACAGTCTCTTTTGGGTCTATGCCCTGTTTTTTTGCTTTTGCGGCTACAATATAGCCTTGTTTGACTTTCTCGTCTATTTCTGCAAAATATTTTTCAATTTCCTGGCTAAATTGTTTTTCTTCCATGTTATTTTGTAAATTTCATGATCTTGATCTCTCTTGTCTTCAGATTTACTATGGGGACCCGGCCTGGCTCAGGGTTGTGGCCTACTTTTTCCTGAAATAATGTTTTTGATTGCCAACAGCTGCCACATATCATAGTGGTATTCCTGTAATTGGCTGCTATTGATTTGTGGATGTGGCCTGAAATGAAAAAATCAGGAACCTTTTCTATTACTAAGTGGTCCATATCTGAATCTGGCATGTACAAAGTTGATGTGTGTGTTGGCGCAAGGTGCCGCCTCTGCAATAAAAAACGCATTATGAGGTCTGCCCGGTCATAGCCGCCTTGCTGCCTTATGCTATCAACATTAGCAACAAAATAGTCAAAGCTGTATCCGTGGTAAATCAAAACATCAAAGCCAGGAAAATTGTTTTGGGCTGCTATGTTGATTATTGCCGGGTTTGAAACAAAAACCGCGTTAGGAATCTCGTATAATGGCGCTGCAAAATCCTTATAGAGGGGCGGCTGGGGTTCAGAGATCCTCATTGCATCGTGGTTTCCTGGGCAGATTATGAGCTTTATGCGCTGAGGTATTTGTTTAAGGAGGTTTGCGCATTCTTCATACTGCTTGTAAACGTCTTTTATCAACAGCTCTTTATCTTGTTCAGGATAAATGCCGCAGCCGTCAATAAGGTCGCCGGCTATAAAGAGGTATTTTGTGTTTTTTGCGATTTCCTTTTGGGCTTCATTTCCAAGCTCGCCATTAATCCATTTAATGAACTTATTAAACTCTTCTGGCAAAAACTTGTTTGAGCCAACATGCAAATCCGATAAAAAAATCGCGTAAATCTCCTCTGGATGTTTTTTTAGCTCCCTGTTCAAAGGGACGTCTGGCCATAGGATGTTATTTGCAAATATTATGTTTTCTCCGTTCACGCCAATAACTGCGATAACTTCATCGTGCACTATGTTTTTAGCTTGGTCGTATAGCTCTGGCTTAGTCTTATTAACCAAAACTTTGATAGTGCCTGTGGGGTCTTCCAAAGCCAGGATAATATTTTTGTTTTTGGTTATTGTTTTGTCTTTGACTATGCCTATGATTGAAATATGTTCTTTATCTTTTTTGGCCAGGATCCTGTTGATGGATAAGGTATTTGTTAATTCCTGCCGATTTCTTAATATCCGCTCTATCAATCTGTAGCGGGCATTAAACAACCCTACAAAATCCTGGAAATCACGTTTTTTTGACTTATCCTGATAAGAGAATAATATCTTGAGTTCAGATGGCTGTTCTTGAGGTTTGGTTTCTGCTAATAAGGCAAGAATCTTATCGTATGCTGCGCTGCCTTTGCCTTTTTCTTGCATGGCTTTTGATTTTTCCAGCTCAACCCAGTTGATGTCTTTTGTGTTGCCTATCAGAGGCAGAATCTCTTTGGTTAGCACTAAAAATTCGCTTTGGTTTGTTTTAGACGAAAGTTCTTGGAAAATTTGGCTGGGGTCTTGCCCTGAATCTAAGAAATCTGAACTAATAAGTATTCCTTTTTTTAAAAAATAGTCTACTACTTGTTTTTTAGATTCCATCTTAGGTAGGAAGGATCAATCTTAGTTAGGCTAAGGTAGGTCTAATCCTTCTGCTAATGTTTTCCTGATTTTTGGCAAACTTGATAAGGGCGTTGCCAAAGATATCTCCCTTGTTCTTCCATGGCGGCCTTTGGATATCACTCTGACGTTGATTATCCCCAACATGTCTAATTCGGCTATTATGTCTGATACCCTCCTCTGTGTTAGCGGCCTCAGGTCGGTTTGGCTGCACATATTCTTGTAAAACTCGTAAACCTCTCCTGTAAACAGCTTTTTTGAGTTCACTGACAGGATAGAGTAGAGTATTGCCTGATGTTGTTTTGGCTGGCTTGAGATTATATCAAAGATGCGGTCTTTTTCAATCTTCTCTTCTGCCTGGTCTAAATGGGTTATCTTTATTTTTAATTCGTTATTTCTTTCTGCTAATTCTCCTGCTACCCTCAACAGCTCTAGGGCTCTTCTGGCATCTCCGTGCTCTCTTGCGCTGTATGCTGCGCATTTTTCAATTACCCCTAATTCAATTACCTCCTCCCTGAAAGCAAGCTTGGACCTCTGCTTCAGGATGTCTTGAATCTGCAGCGCGTTGTATGGCGGGAACACCAGCTCTTCTTCAGACAGGCTGCTTTTCACCCTTGGATCCAGGTGGTCAACAAACATCAAGTCATTTGAAATGCCTATCAATGATATCTGGGAGTTTTTCAGCTCTTCGTTTATTCTTGTCAGATTGTAAAGAATATCGTCGCCGGTTTTTTTAACTAATTGGTCTATCTCGTCTAAAACTAAGATCAACATCCTTTTTTCCTTGTCTATTGTGCTGAAGAAAATTTTGTAAACCTCGTCTGTTGGAAGCCCTGTGCTGGGGATTTCTTTGCCAAATTCCCTGATTAGCTGGGCCATCAACCGGTATTCTGTATCTGCCACCCTCTTTAGCTTGCAGTTAATGTAGATGGAGCTCAGATTGACGTTGTTTTGTTTGGCGATTTCAGTAATCTGTTTTGAAACGTACTTTATGCTCAGTGTTTTTCCTGAGCCGGTCTTTCCATAGATGAACAGGTTGGAGGGCTTTTCTAATTTTAGGCTTGGAGCAAGGATGTTTGCTATTTGTTCTACTTCTTTATCCCTATGTTTGATTGTTTCAGGCATAAAGCTGTTCTGTAATGCCCTCTTATCCAAAAATAAGGATTTTTTCTGAAGAAAGCTTTCGAAAAAAGTTGTCAACCCCTTTTGTGCCATAACTTTTCCATATGAAGCAGAGGTTTTTAAAGATTGTGGTGGTATACTAGCTAAGACCCCCCGGTTTCGTGTGGAAAAGCTTATATTAAAAAGAATGAATATATTCTTTTTATATATATATCTATATATCTTTATTTTCTATATTGAAAACAAATAAAACGATAAAAATACGATAATATTAAATATAATATAGTATAAACAGTAAATACATTAAAACAATTATACTCGAGTTCCACATGAAATTGAGGGGGCAGCTAAACCATGAATTTTTATATAGTGAAATACAGTGAGATGATACTGAAAGGAAAGAATCGGAATTATTTTGAAGCGGCGTTAATCAGGAATGCAAAAGATTGTTTAAAAAGGAATAGTATAGAATATAAACAAATAAGAAAAAGCTATTCAAGACTGATAATCGAAGGAAACAAGTGCGAATGCCTTAAAAACGTTTTTGGAATATCTTACATCTGTAATGCGGTAAAAACCGACCGAGATCTAAATGAGATTGAAAAAAACGTATTGAAAGCAGCAAATCACTTAAATCATAACAAATCATTTAAAATTAATTCTATACGTGGGAATAAGGAATTTAGTTTTAGCTCGTTAGAGCTAAACCGGTATTTGGGCAGCGCAGTGGTTAAAAAAACAAAAGCAAAAGTGGATCTTACAAATCCTAATCTTGAGATTTTTGTCGAGATATTAGACGACGCTTATGTTTACACAGAAAGGATAAATGGGCTGGGCGGCTTGCCTGTCGGAGTAGAAGGAAAAGTTATTGCGCTGATAGAAGATTCTAAGTCAATTTTAGCTTCTTTGCTCATGATGAAAAGAGGATGCTCAATAATTCCTGTTTGTTACTCTAAGAAAGACATTACGTTGTTAGAGAAATATTCTTATGGAAAATTAGATTTGATAAAGATCAAAACCGTCAAAGAAGTTGACAAAATCGCAAAACAGAAAAACGCAAAAGCGCTGGTCGTTAACCAGACATTAAACAATTTAAAGGAGCTTCCAATAAAAACACCTGTTTTGAGGCCGCTGATATCTTTTAGAAGGATTAAAGAAAAATTAGCAGAATTCTAATAAAGATTATTTAATAAGGCAAAATATGTATCAGTAAGGTGTAGTACTTAATAGCATTAAGTGCATAAACTCTTCTTTAGTATGTATTAATATGGCATTATCTTAAACACATCTAATAAGCTAAAATATGTATCAATACTCTTAAGTAATCCATAAACCACAATATTTATATACAGAACTGATAAGTTAGTTACATTAATACACATATTTTATATTATGTATCAACTAAACTAAGTTAACTTAACTAACTTATTAACATGCCCAGAATAAACATCGAGATTGATCCTGAGCTGCACAAAAAAGCAAAGCTTAGCGCGCTTCTTTCTAATAAAACTCTCATCGTATTTATCCAGGAAGCTATTGAGGAAAAGCTAAGAAGGGAGAAGAAATGAAAATAAATGAAATAATCAAGGATTTTGCATTATTAACTGTCTTGATTAATTTGATAGCTCTTCCCGTCAATGCAGCAGACGATAATATCAATACTTTGATTATTAATAATGAGGATACAACAATCCATAATTTCAATAAAATAACTCCCATAACCAACCAATTATTAAACAACAAAGAAGAGAAGATAACTTTATTTGCCACAAAATACAAATGGGATCTTTACAATAGCGGGGATTGCACTAATAATGCAGACTGCTGGAATGGAAGTTCTTGCGTTCCTGACAAAACATTTATTGATGACAATTACTGTGATAATGGAAATTGGACAACGAGGACAAAGCTTACGGCATTAAAGCTGCTTGACTCAACAGCAGGCAGCTCAGAAAATTATACCTTATTCTGCGATAATTATGATGCATCAATAAATTATAAGGTTTATGATATTCAACCCCCATACAGTTTGGGAGATGCTGCTAAGAAATTTTGCGTCTTAACATACTATCCTGATGAAATAGAGACAGTGATAATTGGCGCGTCTTTAAAAGAGGATTATGACTCAAGCTTAAGCAACTTGCTCGTGAGCATAGAAAGAGAGGCAACATACTGCGATAATGTTGTGGGCAGTAACTTCGCTCCTTGCGGCATTGGTCCCCAAGCAGGATACGCATGGTATAATCCTTCTATTCAATCAGTTATCTTCTCCAAGGGAAGGATAGCCCTGGTAGCACAAACACAATTTTATCATCAATTTATCCAATCTTTATTGCAGCCAATTCTAGATTTAGCTGGATTGGAACCCTTTGCAGAACCGTGGATAAATGACGCGCAGCCATTAATCGAGAACACATCTTATTTCAATAAGCTATTCATTTTGCAGAGCGGCCAAAAAAGGATATTTGCTGTTTTGGAAGAAGAAAAATATTCTGGGGGAGCCAAATACGATTACCTCGATATAGATTATGCAAATTTCTATTCAGATATATGCCTTTCAGTGAATCAATACTCTACAGGAGAAGAATACATCAAATGCGCTGCAAAAGGGCTTTCAGAGTTCTTAATCACCAGGAAAACCCGACCACTGCGGCAGCAAGACGCGATTAGCGCTTGGCTGCGATTGACAGCGCAGATAAGGGCAAAAGACGTTCCAGACACATGGCCTCCAAAAATACAAGGAGCAGGGGTTACCCCCCCAAAAGGCTACCAGGGAATGGATTTCACAATCAGCGCAACCTTAAGCGACCCATCTGGCGTTAACATAGTTAATGCAACCATAAGGAATGAAACAGATAGAATAATAACATTACCCTTAACACCAACAAGCGCAGCATACAATTACACTAGCTGGACAACAACATGGACCTCTTCTTTAAATAACCCGTCAGGAATTTACTACATAGACATCTATGCAGAAGATGGGACATCTCCTCCAAACAGCATAACCCACACAAATGTAGCCACATTCGAAATAATCCTCAGGCCAATTTGCATTATTGAAGCTGGTGGCTGCACAGCAGGCGCTAATGAAATATTCTCGCTTAGCGGACTAAATGACGCGCATTTTGCAACGTTCTCTTATTTCTCTCCTGCAAAGATGTGCTGCATTTTCAGTGCAAGCGATTTCACTATCTCGACGAGCAGCAGCAATGAGCTGTTTGGATTTTCGATTTCAGGGCAATCACCATTCAATGATCAGCATATAGGAGATGTTTCAACTTTTAATTACAAAGCTTACCTTAGCAACGATGCGCCATTAAGCAACTGCCACCTCAACTGGTTGGTATGTCCTGGAGATAAAACAAACGAATGCATACTTACATTATCCGGCCTGGAAGAAGGCCATATAACCCCATGCGATGTACTAGGAACAGGAGAGATTCCTGAATTTGAATATAAGCTATGCTGCACGAGGAATTAAACGGATTAAGCTGTTCAAAAGATTAGAACATTTGTCCAAAAAATTAGAACAAATAATAATTCAAAAAAGGTGATGAAAAAATGAAAACCCAAAAACAAGGAAAAATTAACAAAATATTATTGAGCCTGGTGTTAATGCAGCTCATAATCCTTCCTTTGACAACAGCGCAGGCTAATGAAGCTAGCGTGAGCTCTATAAACCTGAATAATGATGAGAATAATAATGGAGGATTTGGCAAAGTTACTGTTATTGATGATAAATCATTAGCTAACGGAGAAGAGAAGATTGGTTTGTTAAGGTTGCCGGTTCAAGGTCAGGATCCGACACACCCAGAATTATTTACTTGGCAGATCTTTCCAACAGCAGCAGGGCAAAACATCTCAATAATGGAGGCAAATGTAGGGATTGGAACAACAACCCCTAATGCAACATTAGATGTTAGAGACAGTATTGTGCTTAGTAGTGCTGTTGGCACAAAGGTAGTGTCAAAAATTGTCAATACAGGAAATGCGGGATTTTGGTTGAGTCCTAAAAGAACTGATGGAACTAGTTGGGTAACAAATATTGATTCTAACTACACAACTATCGGAGACAATTTATGGAACACCGCTGGATCTACAGAAAACACTCTAGAAGTAAGAGGAAATATGGTTGTTGGGAAATCTTATGGCCAAGCTAATTCCCCTGCACCAACTAACGGAATGTTAATTGAAGGAAATGTTGGTATTGGGACAACAACGCCAGGAGCAAAACTAGATGTAAATGGGACTATATTAAGTGGTTTTATCTACCTAAACAACGATCCTAATGGAGTGTATGGAATGGCAACAGGAGGGCAAGCTGGAGATTGGGGTACAAGACTGTTAGCATTTGACCATTTCATCTTTAACGAAACAAGAACAAACACTACATTAATGAAGATAGCCAAGGGAGGCAATGTAGGAATAGGAACAACAAGCCCTAGCGAGAAATTGGATGTTGAGGGAAATTTGCAGATTAATAATAACCTTATCAAAGGCGCTACTCTCCTAGGAGATACACTTTACTACCAAGGAGAGAACATACTTGGCACAGTTTATGACAAGCTTATCAGGGCAGACCAAAAATATACAGTTACTCCAGATAAAGCTCTTAGAGGGGGTTCTGTAGCAAATATGTTTGATGGAGATGGAGACTCTGATGCAAACTGGGACGATGCCGATCTACCGGTAGCGATTAACATCAATTTTAACGGAATGAAGCATTACTGGACAGGGCTTGCTATAGGGTTTCCCTATGGCCGCAGAGTAGCTGGGGTTAAGATTTGGAAATATTATGACTCAAATTCAAGCAATGGGTGGGATAGTGACTGCAATAATGACCAAAAAGATGTTATATGGAGCGTGGTTTATGAAACCACAACTAATGACCAGAATACAATTATGGTCAGAGACAATCTAGGAAACGGCATCTGCGAATTTAAAATCGCATTAAGTGGCACTCCTGCATATTCAAATGATACAAGAATAGGGGAAATTGCTGGATGGCAATACTATTATGGTTCAGAAGGCTCTTTTGTGAGAGTAACTGGAGATACGATGTATGGTGGGTTAACTGTGATTAACGGCAACGTAAGCATTGGAGCAACTTCACCAAGTGCTAAACTATATGTGCAAGGCGGTTCTTATACTGTTACTGGAAATTCGAACAATGCTGCTTACGCAATTGGCGCGACAAGTATTGCTGCTGACACAAGTATATATTCTTATGGACGTATTTGTGCTGGTAACTATGATGGAGACTGTTCAAATACAAATACCGCAAGAGGAGGTATTGGTGTTGTCATCTCGAACACAGGAATAAGATTTCCTGACAATACAGTACAAACAACAGCTGCTGTAAGCGGCGGTCCTGATTTATGGGTTGAAAACGGAACAGCAATATACTACAATAATGGAAATGTAGGGATTGGAACAGGGAATCCACGAGAGCAGCTTCATGTTGGCAATGGTGGCGACTCCTCCGGCGCTACAAACCCTAACATGATTGTTACTACTACTGGTAATTCGGGAATTGCTGTCAGAGATAGCGCAAACGATATAGAACTTGATCTGGTCACATCTTCAGGGTTCTCATCCGGCTTAATTGGGACACAAACCAATCACAATCTAGGTATAACAACAAACAACACTATAAAGATGACAGTAACCCCTGGCGGCAATGTAGGGATTGGGACAGCAACACCCTCTGCTAAACTCGAAGTTGTAGAATCTTCAAATAAAGCAGGATTAAATAAAGGTGTTTCTATAACTTCTGAAAATACAGGAGCGGGACCAAATTGGGCATTGTATGTTAGATCAGATAAATCAGAGACTAATCAAGATAGCATAGGTATTTACGCAGCAGGATTAGGAGGTCAAGATAATTATGGGGTGTATGGAACGACTAATGATTATGCTGGAAAGAATTATGGTATTAAGGGACTTGTAGGAGATATTGCAGGAACTAGCGGAGAAGGTTATGGTGTTTATGGAGAAGCTAGAGGCAGTGGAACAAATTATGGGGTGTATGGCAAGGCTGAGGGAGGTACAACCAACTGGGCAGGTTATTTTGTTGGAGATGTAACCGTAAGCTCAAATATAGAAACAGCAAGTTTAACCTTAGGGAGTGTTAAAAGAACGTCATGGCCATCATATTCAAAGGTGGATGTGGATATGGGCTTGGATGGTGTGGCTAGTTATGCAATGTGTCAGTCAGGCAAAACGATTATAGGGGGCGGATGTTTTTGTTGTCAGAATAGTGGGGTACAAAATAATGCTATTCTATGGTCTACCCCCGTATACCTTCCCGCGCAGGATAATAATGATAAATGGTATTGTTCTTGTACAAAATCGGCTAATGAGGCTGGATGTGGTAGCAATTCAGATGTCTACCACCGAACTAATCACGTTATAGCAATTTGTGCAGGATGATTAAAAGTAATTCCTTCGCTTGTAAATAAGGATGACAATGGAATATACAATCTTGATTATGATGAGATTATTCCATTAACAATAAAATCCATCCAGGAGCAGCAGTCACAAATTGAAGAGTTAAAGAAAGAAAACGAAAACCTCAAAAAAGACATTGAAGAATTGAAGAAAATAATGGATGCTGTTGGCAAGTAGTTTTGATCAGCTTTCTTTATTTTTATTATTTTACCATATCAAATATGTTTATTTCCTTACTAACTATTCTTTAGAATTTGTTGTAAACCCTAGGCCTTTTGTCTATCTTAGACACAAGCACAATCTTTTGAGCGTCTTTAATCTTATAAAGCGCCCTGTAGTCGCCTACCCTATACCTGAAAATCTTGTCGCATTCATGCCTACCCATGAATTTTGCGTCAGAAGGAACAGGGTTATCTTCTAGATTTTTCAGTTTGGATTTAATCCTATCGCTTAATTGAGAATCAAGTTTGTCTAAATACCTCTGTGCTGATTCTGATAACAAAACAGAATGCAATTTTTACAGCCCCTTAGCCTTCCCTTCTTTTAAATCTTCATCAGCTTGGTCTAGTGATCCCAAATCATCATCTGTTAGGACGCTGTCTACATCAATAAGGTGCTTTCTTATATAGTCAATATCTGATTGCATATGATCCAATTTTTCAACGATTTGCTTTATTTCAGCAGCCATGTATACAGCTATCTTATCTGGATTTATATGCTTTTCGGCGTATTTGTGTGCTATTCGGTTAAGATAGGAAAACAAAGAACTAAGGCAGGAACTTGTTGACTTAAGAAAAGAAGTTGAGAGTGTTAAACAGTAATGAATCAGCTAAAAAGGGTTTATTCAAGCAAGAACTTCCATAGCTTAATTGATTTGACACATTCTTTAAAAGAAGTCTCAGATTTTCCAGTGTGCACAATCAAGCCTTTTTCAGTCTTGTATTTATTAATAAAGAATATAAGAGTTTTTGCATCAGCAAAATCAATCTTTTCCTTGTTTTTTACTTCAATTGGAAAAATCTTGTCGTCTTTCACAACAATAAAGTCTATTTCCTTCTCTTTGTCTCTCCAATAGTGCTTTGCATCAAGTGTGCTTGCAACTACACTCTCAACCATCTTATCCTCCTTAGGATTATGGGCGTATGAAACATTCCACCAGTAAGGATACACTCTTTGCATTTTTCTTCTTGTTGAAAGCGTGCTTGGCCGAAAATTCAACACCTTTCTGATAAGATAGCAGGATTCAAGGTACGAGATAGAGTCATAAAGGGTTTTTTTGCTTATCCCTAGGTTTCTTGACAGATTGTCATACTCAAGATAAAATCCTGGCTCCTTATAAAAGAGTTCAATGAGAGTGAATAGAAGGTCTTTATTAGCATTCTTAAACATGTCAAGAAGGTCTGATTTTACGATCTTGTCAATGACTGTGGTCCTTATATAGCTTTTTATTAGCAGCTCATCCTTCCATCCAACAGTTTCAGGAAAGCTTCTTAGAAGATAATTGCTGCATTCTGCTTCTAGCTCTTTTTCATAGATTCCCTGCTTTGTTATTAAGGATGATTTTCCTTTCAAAGTAAGGTATTCAGCAAAACTAAGGGGGGCAAGATTTATCAGAAAATGCCTTCCTGCAAGATTCTTTACTGCATCATCTTCTAGCAGTATGCTGCTTGATGATGAAAGATAGAATTTTATGTTAGGAAAAGAGTCATAGAATATCTTGATCTGGCTTGCCCAGCCAGAAAGCTTTGTTACCTCATCAAGAAACACAGTTATTTTTTCAGAATGATAGTCTATTCCTGTAATGCTTGCATACTCTTCAAAAAGAGAGGCAATATCCCCCACAATGCTGTCAAAGGTAAAGTACATCACGCGCTCTGGCGGGATTTTAGTCAAAAGGTCCTCAATAATCTGATATAATATCGTGCTTTTTCCCACTCTTCGCAAGCCTGATAAAATAACTATCTGGCGATAAGGCTCTAGTTTTTTCATTTCTTTAAATGCTTCTCGCCTAAAAGGCTTTGCAAGCTCTTTACCAAGCTTCCCAGATTTCCACCAAGGGTTTAGAAGCAATAATGTTTCTCCAATAGGGGTCATATTAGTTTCTAAATGAGAACGAATATATAATACTTTCGTTTTCAAAAGAAAACTAATATGCGTATGATATAGAAATCACTCAATAGCAATCAAATATGACAAAGATACTCATCTTGTCAAATCCATCCAGGAGCAGCAGTCACAAATTGAAGAGTTAAAACAAGAAAATGAAAACCTCAAGCGAGACATTGCTGAGTTAAACAAAAGAATGGCTGCTTTGGAAGGAAGATAACTTAAAGCAGAGCTTCGTTTTTGTTTTTCTTTATTTTTATTATTTTACCCTCATCTTTTTAAACCACAAAATTCCGCAGCATCAGCCATCTACGAAAGGGATCCCACACACAAAAAATAAAGATTTATATAGTCTAAAATATAAAAAGGCAATAATTGTTTAGGAATACGCGGCCATTCACAAAAAAAGGGGCGATAAACTTTAATGAACACCAAATTTATAGTTTATGCAATCTTAGCAGTAATGTTTGCTGGTTTTGTATTTGCAGAAGACAGGCATTACGAGCTATTGCTTAAATACGACTACATCAATGATAAGGTGGAGCTGAAGCACATATATGTTGTTGGGGGAAATGCCCCAGATGTTCAGGAATCCGGAGACTACAGATACGAACTAAAATCATTTGATAATAAGATAATTTCTACAGTAATCTTTTACATGTCTGCCAATAATAATTTTGTCATTGTTAATGCTCCTTACTATAAAAACGGAAAAACAATAACAATCTATAATAAAGACAACAAACAATTATTTGATGTAGATGTGGGCTATTTTGCAGATGTCTGCGGGGATAAAGAATGCCAGTCCCATGAGAACTATGCAAGATGCCCAGAAGACTGCCCTTCTGGCTCCAAAGACAATTATTGCGACAAGGCCAGCGATGGGAGATGCGATAAAGACTGCATTGCAGGAGATTATGACTGCGAGACAAAAAAAGTCAGCGTATTATTTGCCTCTATTGGAATCATACTAATCGCTATAATAATCCTGCTTGTAATCTTAAGGAGACACCCAATCAAAAAATATGAAAGTATGCTTCAATTAAAAACTTATATCATCACTAATCTAAGGCGGGGCTATCCAAGACAGCAGATTGCAGCAGAATTGAAGAAAGACGGATGGCCAGAGGATTTAGTCATACGGGCATTCAAGTCAATCAAGCCAGCACACACAACAAAAGAAGAGCTTTTAGAGCTGCATAACTACATCTTAAATACAGAAAAAATGGGATATACTGAGGATCAAATCAAAAAAGAGCTGTTAAAAGAGGGCTGGTCAAAAGAGGCTGTTGATCTATCATTCAATACAATCGAAAAGCCAAAGACTGTGCCAAGGCAGGAGATATTGCAGCTGCAAAATTACATTATCGACACATTAGGCAAAGGCTATACCAAGGAGCAGATAATGTATGTTCTAGAAAAAGAGGGCTGGCCAGAGGACCTATTAAACAAGCTGTTTGACAGGCTAAAATACAGCGTATTCAAAAGGAAATGATTTAAATAAAGAATAGAATTCTGCTGCTGTATGGATATTGAAAACAAGATAAAGAGCACCATAAAGAAATACGGCCTAATCAAAAAATCAGACAAGGTTTTAGTAGCATGCTCTGGCGGTAAGGACTCAACAACTGCGCTTTTTATACTCAAACAGCTGGGATACAAACCAGAAGCGATAACCATTGACGCTTCAATAGGTAAATACAGCGAAATAAATCTCAAAAATTTAAGGGATTTCTGCAAAAAAAATGAAATAAAAATTCATGAGTTCTCATTTAGGAAAGAATTCGGATATTCATTATGCTACATCCATTCGATATTAAAAGACAGCAACCTTAACCAATGCACAATATGCGGCATTTTAAAGCGTTACCTGATAAATAAAAAAGCAAGGCTGCTAAAAGCAGACAAGCTGGCAACAGGGCATAATTTAGATGATGAAGCACAATCCATATTAATGAACTTTTTGAAGAATGATTTTGAGCTTTTGCCAAGATTAGGGCCGAAAACAGGGATCATCAAAGACAAGAAATTCATTCCAAGAATAAAGCCGTTGTATTTTATCACAGAAAAAGAAGTGATAGGTTATTCAAAAAAACATAATTTTCCAGTCAATTATGAAGCGTGCCCCTGCTCAGCGAATGCTTACAGGAGAGTTATCCTGAATGAGCTGGATATTTTAGAAAAAAAATATCCTAAAATAAAGCGAAACATCGTGGATAATTTTCTTAAGCTATTGCCCAGGCTGAAAGCAAGCTATAAGCAATCAAAGATGGATTACTGCAAGAAATGCGGCGAGCCTTCAAAAAAAGAGATGTGCTCTGCATGCATCCTTATAGAAAGGATTAAATAGGATCATAACTAGAATCGCCTTATGATAGACCTTGTTTTCCCCAACAATAACGAGAAAGAACTTATTGAGATGGCAGAATATTTAGGGTATAGTGGGTTGTGCTTAGCGTATAATGAACCAAAGAATATAGATGAATTAAAAAAAACCACAAAAATAAGATTACTCTATGGATTGCTCACAAAACCGATGGTTAGAGCTAAGGCTGATCTTGTGCTGGTAAAAAACTCAGATCAAAACAGGGCAGTTATGGAAAAAATGAAGCCAGACATATTATTTGGTTTAGAAAGCGATAATAGAAGAGATTATATGCACCACCGGGCTTCTGGGCTTAACCAGGTTCTTTGCAAGATCGCTGCTCAAAACAATATCACTATCGGATTTTCAATTAGCGCTATATTGAGTTCAACTCCAATGAAAAAATCAATTTTGTTAGGCAGAATAAGCCAAAACATAAGGCTATGCAGGAAATATAAGGTAAAAATAATAATGGCATCTTTTGCAAAAACTCCCTATGAAATGAGGGCTCCTAATGACATTAAAAGCCTCTTGCTGGTTCTGGATGCAGATACTAAACAGGCTGCGTTAAATTCGACAATATAAAATTTAGAATTTAGGATTATTAAACCCCGCAAACATTCCTTTTGGGAACGTTTGCGGGGAAAAGAGGTGTTTAGATAAGCATTAAAACCCTAAATGGATATCTTTTGATTTGTAAAGCCACCTGCTATTTCGTTACTATTCTGAAGTAGAGCTAGTATTTAAATCTTTCTATTTTGACTATCTTAAAGTAGTCATTATATTATTTTCAATATTGAAAATAAACAACTAACAACCTTTATAAACTCTTTTGCTAAACTATCAATTATGGCAAGAATCACCAAAGAAAAATTCAAAACAAGGCACGGCGTGTTTGATGAATTTACGAATAGGACTATATTCAAGCTGATAACAGAAGGCTATTTTCAAGGGGTTATTGGGCCGATCTCTATAGGCAAAGAAGCAAACATATTCCAGGCAAAGTCAGATGAAGGAAAGGTTGCGCTTAAGATATACCGTTTAGAGACATGCGACTTCAACAGGATGTATGATTACATAAAATATGATCCCCGTTTTATCCATCTAAAAAAACAAAGGCGCAAAATCATATTTTCATGGTGCCAGCGCGAATACAGAAATCTGCTGAAAGCAAGAGAAGCAAACGTTAAAGTGCCAGTGCCATTAGCTTTCCTTAACAATATTCTAGTATCGGAATTTATTGGCGATGGAAGCCCTGCGCCAAAATTGAAAGATGCGATCCCAAAAAACAAAAAATTATTTTTTGAAAAGATAGTGCAAAACATGAAAAATCTGTACAAAGCAGGCCTTGTTCATTCTGATCTATCCGCTTTTAACATACTAAACTATAAAGAAACGCCCATTATTATTGACTGGAGCCAGGCAACGCCCCTTAGCAACCCTAATGCGAGGGATTACATAAAAAGAGATGTGCTAAATGTAGTCAACTTCTTTAAAAAGCAGGGGTTAAAAATAAATGAAGAAGAAATATTCAAGCAAATAACTAATTAGGCGCTTGAGGGGGCTCTACATCTACAGTGTCTGAGAATACATCACCAATGCCATTATCTCCTGATTCTCCGGCCTGTTCTTCAATCTCTAGGCCTGAAGGATCGTCTATTGCATTTTTCTCTGTGCATCCCACCAATAAAACCAAAACCAAAAAAATAAAAAATATCTTGATTGTCATTTTCACTCAGGCATTGCAGGCGGGGTTAATGCAATAACAGCTCCGCCTAATCTGCAATCTTCTTTTACTTTTATCAGGAATCCGTAGTTTAATAACCTATCGGAAAATTGATAACTTTCATCAATCTTCTCCCATCTCTGGCTTGCTGCATCCCAAAGGTAAAGTTTTTCAAACTCACAGTCGCCTTTTATATCGTTTAAGTAGCCGCCTAACATGTCTTCTGTGATCGGCACGAGGTTCCAGCCTTTTTTTAATTCTATATCATTGTAGCTTACTTCCCTGTCTACTTTTACTTTTAGCTCAATGTTCTCATAAGAATACACCCAAAATGAGTTCCTAGCTAGATACTCTCCGAACTTTTCTCCTAAAATATTTTGAGCTTCACTCAAACTCACATATCTTTGCTGCTCCTTGATGTAAACAAAGCCCACTAATTTCTTATCCAAGCTGATCTTCTCAAATTTAATCAGTTTGCCTGGCAGGCTTATCAGATTCCAGCCTTTGTAAATCTTTATGTTGACATCCTCTCCTGGAAATTCTGGGGGATTTATAGGGGGCTCTTTTGGTTTTATGCTTAAGATACCATAAGCAATATCCTGGTTTTTTGGATTATTCTTTTGCATGGCCCTCACATTAAATTTGTGTGTTCTATAAACTCCAGTAATTTTTTGTTTAACTTCAATAGGTTTTTCTGCTGCTGAAGGAGCAATACTCCTAGCAACTTCTGATTTCTTGCTAGAGGCTATATTGGCTTTCTCTATGCTTGTTTCCTTTACTTTTGTTGGCTTTGCTATTGCATAGCCTGTTGCTGAACTTCCTCCACCACCAGAGGTGCTTGAACTTACTGCTCGTTCATTTGTATTTTCTTCAACATCAATAATATAGGGCCTTACAACCAGCTCTATTGTTTTTGATTCTCCTGGATCAAGCTCTATCTGTTTTGGATACTCCTTTAAGAACGGAAGGTTCTGAACATCAATAAAATAGGTGTAGGGCTCCTGTATGCACTCCCTATCAGATTCGCACTCTTGCCTCTTGTCTGCTACTATTATCTTATAAACTGCCTTATCCCCATAATTAATGCTTTGCTCTGATGGGCTGATCTCAATATCAACCCCTTCTCGATAAGGAATTCGCTTTTGAACAATTAACATAGCTTCCTGCCCTTGCTTATCTAAGTAGCTGATCTTAGCTCCAAAAGCCTCTTGGCTCTGGCCTTCGGATAAGGTAATCTGAGTTCCTGTGCCTGTGCATCCAGATTCAGAAGCTGTCGATTCGCATTTGCTAGGCATATCAACTTCTAATGAAATGGCGCAGCTAACATCGCAAGGCTCGTTATTGTTATTTTCGCAAGCTCCAGTGCACATCCAATTATTCAAAGTTAATTTCATATAACCATAATCTGTGACTTTAGCGCTCTGGCCATCTACCAACCCAAACTTCTCATCTAATGTTACATACTTTCCAGAAGGAATAGCTGGACATTCAACTGTTTCTGTTCCATCACCGCATTTAGTGACTGTACAGCCATTTGCGTCCTTATATGATTTACATGCGGGCTTTTCATTCAAATCCTTGCAAATGCCATCCACATATCCGCAGCTGGGGATGTATACCTCCTCTTCAGAACTATCGCATGCTCTTGCGCAGTCAACCCTTCCTTCATTCGGATCAATTTCCATGCATTGATAAGAGCAGCTGCAATGTGAAAACACAGCTTTGCATTCTTTTGCATCACTACCTCCATCAAAGCAAAACTCAACTAAATCTTGAGTAACATCACCAGCTTCATTAGGTATCAATGAGATAATTGTTATTTTAGCTCCATCAGCAAGAGTATAGCTAGATCCACTGTAAAGAGGGCCGATATCCTCACCATTTATAGTCAGTTTTACATACATGCTTCCGATATTAGATATGATACTAACAAAAATCTCATAAGATTTCCCATTAACCGTGTAAGTCTTTTCTTTACCTTCTTCCATTGTAGCTTTTAAGTCACACACTGGTTC
Organism: uncultured Methanosarcinales archaeon; assembly: GCA_964550945.1. GTDB lineage: Archaea > Nanobdellota > Nanobdellia > Woesearchaeales > CAZKBD01 > CAZKBD01. The sequence continues at coordinate 7,164 of CAZKBD010000004.1, read as the reverse complement.
AGGTTTGCATTCCCCATAATAAAGGAATTTTGCACCAGCAGCCTCAAGCATGCATTTATTGCCAAAAGTCTGCCTTACAGGGTCGCAAGGAACTGTAATACATTGAACTTGCACTTCTCCACAAACAGGGTTATACTCTTTTGTGCATATCTTGGGCTTTAAACAAGCGCCATCTTCGCAGCCATTCGGGCAAGTATACAGCTCCTGGTGATAATCGTTTGTTCCGCTTAAGCAACCGCCCTCATAAAGGTTGTTGCCATTACAAACATCAGTGAAGCTATCCCTATCGTAAAGATTATCAGCGCCCCTGATCACGCCTCTTGTATAATACTCATTTCCGCCATCAGAGTCTGTACATGTTATTTCTTCTGTGTTGGTAGTTTGAGTGTTGCTTTGGCCATAAACCAAGCTGCTCATCAACAAAACCACCAAAATCAAAATTGTTTTTAATTTGTTCATCTTTAGTTCCTCCATAGGTATATTTGTTTATTATCAAGCGTTTCAAATTCAATTATCTTATTCGCTTCTTTGATTATTTTTTCTTGAATTTCAATTGCTTCCATTTGCAGTTCCATTTTATCACCTGTAAGTTTGATATTGCATATAAACCCTCTTTTGGCTTCAATCTCATTTGAAGTTATCTAAACATTCGCTCAAAACCAAGGGAGGTTAATCCACAATTTTGGTTTTTGAGCTGATGTTTAAATTCACTAATAACTAGAAAACAAAGCTAATTTAAATAATTTGGGAGGACCACCTATACAAGAAAAGGCTAAATTATAGTCCAATGCCAGGAATAAGCTCAAATAATAGCCCAAATAAGATGTTTCTAACCCCCTAAAATGAGCATAAGTCATCACTTACACCAAGTATGTGCTACCTTAGATAGTAGCTGGTAATAATTTATTATTTTTATTATAGTTGGTTATTAAAAGATTGTTTTTACGCTGTTATTTTCAAAATATTTCTTAACCTTTGATTTTAACTGCATTGGTTAATAATCCACCATTGATTTTCAAATTTCGCATGATTGTTTTTATTCTATGTTGTTCTGTCAAAAACCGCCCATCAGAGATGGAGGGTATGAATCGTTAGCGTCAATCAGCTTTTTTTGATTAATATGCGGTTTTTGAGCATGCTCAGAAACTTTTCATATAACCAAGGATATTGTCTTTAAACCGCTAGTAAAAGATTAGTGGAAAGTTTCTGACATTTATATTCTGACTTTATGCATTTATTGATAATTTAATTATTTTTTTATTATTAACTGCTGAAAATCACAATTGCACAACTATATCCTACTTTCCAAGAAACCAATCTGTAAGCTTTATCTTCTTTAATTTTCCAATTTTCTCTACATTTATGATATTCTTCGCTTCTAAAGAAACAAATAACCTAGCCAAAGAAGTCTTCGGGATTCCAGTATTATTCCTTATCCTTGCTTGAGTGCTATGATAATCATTCTCCAATAAAAAATTCACAACCTCTTTCTCTTTTTCTTTCAAAGTGTTTAACACATCTTTAGTTCTAGAGCTTAGCTCAACTTGAGTTACATTTTCTTTTAAGTTTTCTTTTTCAGATTTCTTCTCTTTTCTTTTTGTTTTATAAAAATAAAATAAGATAATAGCAACAATCAAAGCCAGCAATAAAAAACCACCATAAGATTTGGAGATTATGCTCTTGCTGAGCTGGATATCAGCATCTCCTAATTCCCCTTTTTTGATTTCAACATCCTTAAAGCCCATTTTCTTATTGTATTCAGCTGAAACCCTGCACAATCCAACAGGCAGCCATTCATTAGAAAAAGAGCCAAATGAATCAGTTTCCACACCATTAAACTCCCCATAACCAGCAGAGCATTTAAATTTCAATTCGGCTCCATTAACAGCCCTATCACCATCATAGACAAAACCCCTTAAAGAGCCGACAGGAAACAAAAATAATGTATGGTTTGTATCCTTAGACACCTCAAAATCAGATTCAAAAAAATAATCCTTGCCTGAAGTCTTTAAATCATCAACCTTAAAAGCCAACCTGTAATCGCCAGGACCCAGCATTAATTCCAAAACCCCTCTTTCATCAATATATTTTAGAGTGCTTGTACCAATGTTATCATCTAGATTGGTGATTGCGATATACACATGAATATCCTTGATCAATTCTTTGCTGCTATAGTCCTTTAATTCAAAAAAACTGCTGAATTTAGACGGCTCCTCTGGAGGCCCTGGAGGCAAAATTACAGACTTATTTTCAAAAGCGCCAATTCCAGTATCCTGAGCAGCTGCTAAAGTTGATATCAAACAAAATAGAACTACGTATAAAATCCTCTTTTTTACTTTCATACCACAATTAACGCCCTCAAATTATATAAACCTTTTTATTAAAACCATTATAAACAACAAAGCTTAAAAATAAGCTCTTGTTTTGGTTTTTCATGGTTGAAGAATATCTGTACGAGCTTAAGATCCCTAAAGAAAGGGTTGCTGTCCTCATAGGCAAAGAAGGGCAGACAAAGAAAGAGATAGAGGAATCTACAAAAACAAAAATCCAGGTTGATTCAAAAGAAGGAGATATTTTTGTTTCAGGAAAAGATGCTTTAGGGCTATACAATGCCAGGGAAGTAATAAAAGCAATTGGCCGCGGCTTTAATCCAAACCTGGCCCAGCTATTGCTTAAGCCGGATTATTGTTTTGAAATTGTCAATATGGCAGATTTCTCAAAATCAAAAGACAGCGAAATAAGATTAAAAGGAAGGGTCATAGGGAGGGAAGGAAAATCCCGAAAATTGATAGAAGAGCTAACAGAATCATATATCTCTGTTTATGGAAAAACAATCTCAATCATTTCAGAGCCAGAGACTGCTCTGATAGCAAAACAAGCTATTGAAAGCCTGCTTAGGGGATCAACTCATGCAAATGTTTATAAATGGTTGGAAAAAAAGCGTAGAGAAATTAACAAAATGAGGTTGATAGGTGAAACCCATGCCTGAAGAGGTTCCAATAGCGTTTGAGTTAGCAAAAAAGCAGCGTGAAATCGGGGTTGCAGAATTTTTTGCCAGAAACAGGCATCTTCTTGGGTTTGACAATAAAAGAAAAGCCTTAATGACAACTATAAAGGAAGCTGTTGATAATTCTCTTGACGCTTGCGAAGAAGGAAATATCCTGCCTGAAATCAACATTGAAGTAATTGATATGCAGAACGACAGATTTCGGGTTATTGTGGAAGATAATGGCCCGGGAATAGTAAAAAAACAGATACCTCATGTTTTTGCAAGGCTGCTCTATGGCTCAAAATTCTTCAAGCTTTCACAATCTCTGACCGGAGATGAGCCCATCCTGATTAAAAAAGATCAAAAAATAGAAATAGTGAAAATAGGCAGCCTAGTGGATCCTTATTTAAATAATAATGAAGAAGCTAAACAAGTAAATGACCTCGATATTGAGTTGCCTGCATTTGATAAACAAGATTGCTCATATAAATTCAGGAAAGTAAGCCACTTAATAAGGCACAAACGCCAAAACGAAATTATTAAAGTAACTGCCGCCACAAATCGTGTTATAAAAGTAACGGGTTGTCACAGCCTATTCACAGTAGAGAATGGTGCGGTAAAAGAGGCAGAGGCAAGAAATCTGAAAGAAGGTGATAAGATAATTGTCCCATCTAAGTTGCCTGAGCCAGACATGATCAAAGAGATAAATCTCCTAGACTACATTAGTTTAGACGATATACGCTGCAATTGGTTTTATGTGTACAACATTCCAGAAGAAATTTTAAAAGAAATCAAGGGCAGATCAACAATAATCCATAAAACAACCTCTAAAAGCAGACGATTCTACCGCATTGATGGAATAGACATACTCGATGATAGTTTTAAACAATACGAATCTAAAAATTTCCTACCCTTACACCTAGTTCTCAAATTAGGTTTGAATCATAAAGTAAAGGACGGCATAATCAAAACATATCACCATGGAAACGAAACACAACTTCCAATTACCTTACCTTTAACTAAAGAATTTGTGGCCTTTTTAGGGTTTTTTGTTGCAGAAGGCCACTCTGACAAAAGACATATTGGCTTGACTTTCGGTAAGCATGAGGATCAGCTTATACAAGAAGTTATAAGTTTTGCAAAACTATTCGGATTAAATTTCTCAGTTCAGCAGAGAGAAACCTCAATCAGGATCAATATCTTTGGGAATATATTCACAAGACTAATCAAAAACCTTTGCGGCATAGGAGCTAAAAATAAGCATATCCCCGAATTTATTTTTAGGGTTAACAACTTCTTAAGGCAAGAATTCCTTGATGCCTTGTACCGTGGAGATGGGCACAACACAAAAGGCAGGAACCAATTGATGTTGAACACAACAAGCAGCAGATTAGCTAATGAAATTATGTATCTCTGGTTGGAACAGGGGGTTCTAGCTTCACTACAGAAAAGAGTTAGTAAGGGATTGGGGAAAAATCCCACTTTGTGCTACTCTATAAATCTTTATGGAAAAGATATTCAAACCTCAAATTACTTTGTATGCAATACATCTACGGCTTCTAAGAGGATATCACAGCAATTATTAAAAACAGAGTTATCTTTGCTTAAAATTAAAAAAATAGAGATTATTAATGAAGGCTATGATTATGTATATGATTTGTCAGTGCCAGGATGCGAAAATTTTGTAGGGGGCCTTGGTGGAATCTCTTGCCATAACTCACGCGGCCAGCAGGGCATCGGGATTTCTGCATCTGTTCTTTATGGGCAGCTAACAACTGGAAAGCCAGCAAAGATCACATCAAGAATAAGTCCGAAACACGACGCGCAATATTACGAATTAAGGATAGACACCCAGCAAAACAAGCCGGATATCATAAAAGAGGAGAAAGTAGAATGGAAAAAAGACCACGGCACTAAAGTTGAGATTGATTTAGAAGGATCATATCTTGGAGGCTCCCAAAGCATAGACCAATACCTAAAACAAACAGCAATTACAAATCCTCACGCAACAATCATTTACACAAATCCTAAAGCAGAACAGATAATATTTGCAAGAGCAACTGATCAGCTGCCAAAAAAACCAGTAGAGATAAAGCCACATCCGTATGGTGTTGAGTTAGGCGTGTTAATCCAGATGCTGAAATTTACAGAAGCCCGCACATTACAATCATTCTTAACAAACGAGTTTTCAAGAGTCGGATCAGGGACTGCAAAACAGATATGTGAAAATGCAGCTGTATTGCCAAATACAAAACCCCAAGATATCAATAGAGATGTGGCAGAAAAATTGATCCAAGGCATACAAAAAACAAAGATTATAGCCCCGCCAACCGATTGCATAACCCCTATAGGTGAAGAGCTTTTGGAAAAAGGGCTAAGAAAAGAGATTAATGCTGAATTTTATTGCGCAGCTACAAGGTCGCCATCTGTTTACAGAGGGAATCCTTTTATCATAGAAGTTGGCTGCGCTTATGGCGGCGAGCAAAGTTCAGAAGAGACAATAAACATCTTGAGATATGCAAACAGAGTCCCTTTGCTATACCAGCAAGGCGCTTGCGCAATTACCAAATCAATAAGCTCAACAAGCTGGCGGCCATATGGGCTAAGCCAAAGCCAGTCTTCATTGCCAGCTGGCCCATTGACATTAGTTGCGCATATAGCCTCGGTATGGGTTCCATTCACTTCTGAAAGCAAGGAAGCGATTGCCCATTATCCTGAAATCATAAAAGAGACAAAATTGGCATTGCAGGAAATTGGGAGAAAACTGTCAATATTCATCCATAAGAAACGAAAAATACAGATGGAGGGGGCAAAAAGAGGATATATTGAAACATACATACCTCATGTTGCTGAAGCTCTGAAGGAGCTTGTCGGTTATAATCAGGCAGATGAAGAAAAAGTAAAAAAATTACTAAAAGAGATATTGGAGAAAAAAAGAGGAAAACTGGAAAATATCGAAATAGATAATCCGGACTATGATGAGGATTTTGCAAATATTGGAAAAGAAGAACAAACAACATTAGATGAGGCAGGGGAGAAAAATGAAGAGTAAAGTTGCAGAATTGATAAAAGAAAAAGCTGAGGATGTTTACAAAGATATAACCAAAAAGAGGGCTCCTGAATTGGATATGCCACTAAGAGCTTTGTCTAATGTCAAATATGATGAAAAAGAGGGATATTTTGAAATAACCGGCAAGAAAAAGAATAGGACATTAACAGTAGGCACAATAAAAACATTTGCCCAAACATTAAGGATGATGGCCCTTTCAAAGGAATTGGTTGAGCAGGATGATATTGCAACAAAAAGAGAAGCATATTACGTTTCAAAAAACTGGAAGGAAGCAATGTTCAATCAGCAGCCGGATTCTGATGCTGTTATGGACGATGTTGAAGCAATGATGATGGTAAACAGGGAGCAGCTTGGCTTTATCCCAGAAGAAAAAGGAGGAGAGGTTGCTGGCAAGTTAATTGTTATTGACCAGGATACAGAAACAAAAAAGGAATTAAGGATAGATTGCACAAAGTTCGGCTCTGGCGCTTACTCAATCCCTATATCCTTAGAGCATCTCAAATTTGAGACAGATGCAAAATTTATTCTTGCAATAGAAACAGCAGGTATGTTCCAGCGCTTGGTAAAACACAAATACTGGAAAACTGCTAACTGCATATTGATTTCAATGGGAGGCGTTCCAACCAGGGCTTGCAGAAGGTTTATCAGAAGATTGAGTGATGCAAAGAAACTGCCGGTTTATGTGTTTACAGACGGTGATCCATATGGGTTTGGCTCAATATACCGGACACTTAAAGTTGGTTCTGGCAACGCAGCCCACATAAACAGATTTTTTTGCGTTCCTCAGGCTAAGTTTTTAGGAGTAACTCCTCAGGATATTATAGACTACAAGCTGCCTACCCATCCGTTAAAAGAAGTCGATCTGAAGAAGATCAAAGATTTATTGAAAAACGATCCTTTTATACTGCATTATAAAGAATGGCAGAAAGCACTGAAACAAATGTATGATATGAAGGCAAGAGCTGAACAACAAGCCTTAGCTAAGTGGGGATTAAATTATGTTATAGAGAAGTACTTGCCTGATAAAATCAAACACACAGAGAAATTCCTACCGTAAACTTTTGCGTTTCTCCTCTGTAAGCACCCCCTGATTTTTGATGTATAT
>CAZKBD010000003.1:48658-54789 GCA_964550945.1 uncultured Methanosarcinales archaeon | reverse complement strand
ATTTGGGTAATTATCTTCCATATTGCTCAAAAATAGCGATTTATTAATAAAGTTTACTATAGGCAATGCATTATTTGCAGTAAAATATCAAAAAAGATATCTATATAAACTACTTATTCAATAAATAACTCTGTGAAAAGTATATTTTCAAAAATAAAATACCCTAAACTTAGTTTGTTAGCCTTAACTTTTGTAATAGCCTACATATTATTCAATGGCAGGACATTTTTGCCTTTGCATGATTTTTTGCTGTCTTTAGGGTATTTAGGAAGTTTTTTGGCGGGTTTGTTTTTTGTATATGGTTTTACAGCAGCTCCAGCAACAGCTATTTTATTGATATTGGCAAAAGAACAAAATATCCTGTTAGCTGGCTTTATTGCAGGTTTTGGCGCTTTAGCTGGAGATTTGATCCTATTTAAGTTTATTAGATCCTCATTTAAAGACGAGTTTGAAAGATTATCAAAAGAAAAAATAGTCATATATGCTAAAAATAAAACCCCCCAGTTATTTAAAAGATATTTGGTTCCTGTATTAGCAGGTTTTATAATTGCCTCTCCTCTTCCAGATGAGATAGGCATTTCACTTTTGGCTGCTTCTAAGGCAGTTTCAATAAAGGCATTCTCGATTATCTCTTATTTATTGAATACTGCCGGGATTTTTGTAATCTTGGTTTTAGGGGCTAATTTAGGCTAGATTTCTTATAAAACCAGTTTCTTAGAGCAATTGGCGTGATTATGGTTGTTAAAAGGCTCATCAAAACAAGCGCCACATAAATATCCTGCTTTATTAAGCCGCTGTTTAGCCCTATCAAAGCGATAATCATTGCTACTTCGCCTCTTGGCGACATCCCGAAGCCAACAATGGAAGCATCTTTGTGAGACATTCCTTGCAGCTTAGCGGGGAGGTAGCAACCTATGAATTTAGTGAGCACTGCAACAATACTCAAAGCTATCAGGAACCATATAACGCTTGATGTCAGCGCATGAAAATCCGCAAGTATGCCAAGTGAAACAAAAAATATAGACGCAAAAATAATATGAAGATACTCTGCACCCTCTCTGTAATCCTTTCCGTGTTTTACAATAGCTCCTTCAAGCGCAACCCCTGCGATGAAGGCTCCTACAATTGCCGATAGCTGGATTAATTCTGCAGCCATTGCATAGAAAAAAGCAATCATCATCGCAAAAATAAAAACAAACTCTGGAAATTTGTTTGCAATATGTGTTCTGTCAATCCTCTCAATCAATTTGCTTAAGAATTTGTTTCCAATATAAGCGCCTATAGCCAAAAATGCAATGGCTTTTATGATGATTACGGATGTTGTAGCTAAAGAAAATGATCCTGTAACTATCTGCTCAGAGATTGAAAGGGCAAGAAGGCTTAAAACATCATCAATTACAGCAGCTCCGATAATTGCTTTTGCTGCATCTGTTTGCAATTTTCCCATCTCCTTTAAAACATTTGCAGTGATTGCGATGCTTGTTGCTGTTAAAGCTGTGCCAACAAAAACTGCGCTTCCAAAGCTGTAACCAAACAATCTTGTTAGGTAAAACCCGCCAATCCACGGAACAATAACTCCTATTGATGCTATAACTGCATATTTCAGATTTATTATATCCTTTAATTTGAACTCTAGGCCAACAACAAAAAGCAGGATAATCGCGCCTAACTGGGCCACACTTTTTACAAAATCAGTATAAGTTATCAAGCCTAACAAGCTAGGGCCTATCAATAATCCTACTAATATCTCCCCAATAACTGCTGATTGGTTTATTTTAGAAGCAAGAAGGTATCCTGCAAGAGCTACAAATAAAAGAAGGCTCATCTGGAATTCTATGGTTGAGATTACTCCTTCTATCATGAAAAAAGATTAGAGCAGCTTATATAAAATTCTTTCGAAAAAATCAGTTAATTTCTTTGTAGATAGTGTTAATCCGGGTGTTTGCTGAAAAAAAGAGGTTAAATGCTAAAAGAATGCCCTTTTTTATTTACATGTCTTCTAGATGATGATAATATTTTTGCAGAGCTTAATATCACAGTGAACATTATAACGGCAATTGTAATCTTCACTATCAGATCTGCATTCGGCAGATTATGCTGTATTGCCAATTGGGCTAGGACAGCTGCAGCAAGTCCTCTTGCAAAAATAGAGTTGATTATTTTTCTATCGTATGGCAGGAAATTTTTTGTTAGAATGGAATCGGTGTTTCTTAATAGCATTACTGCAATAGCTATTATTCCGCCAATTACCAAAGCCTTTAAATTCGAAAAATCCAATAGGATTCCTATATATACAAAAAAGAATGTCTTCAAAAAGAAGGATATTTGTGAATAAAATAGTTGCTCTGTAGGTGAAGTAACAGATATAGAATTTTCTCCTTTCAGCAGAGAAGTCAATTTTTTTGAATTCCGCAAAACTAAGCCAAAAAATAAGGTTGCTATTGCCCCATTGCCATGCAGGTATTCTGTGACGGTGAATATGAGAAGCAGATATGCAATAGTCAGCATATAAAACTTATTTTTCTTCAAAACTTTGCTTATTAATACTATCCATAGAATGCCTGCAATAACTCCAAAGAAAGCTGCCACAGCAAATAGTGCTGCCAAGTTACTTACAATTAGATTAAAGCTAAGTGCATTTAATTTTATTATTTCAATCATAGTAAGCGCAAACACTATGCACAGCACATCTGTTATTGCAGATTCTAAAGTGAGTATAGAATATGTTTCTTTTGTGATATTCAATTTTTTGATTACTGGTATAACAAATGCAGAAGATATACCTCCAAGAATAAATCCAACAAGCAGAGCGTATACCCAGTCAAATCTAAATAGGATTAAGATTATGGTGATTGCTAGTGAAGATAGGACAAAATTGTAGATAGTAACAAACAAGCCCTTACCCAATCCTTTAAAAAAGGATACTAAATCCATGTTAAACGCGCCATCAAACAATAAAAAAAGGAGCGCAAATGTCGTGAAGAACGGAGCAATAAACTCAAGCGAGTTTGGAGCAATATATCTGAACACGTAAGGGCCTAATAAAAATCCAAAGATGATTAATAATAAAACATCTGGTATCTTAAACTTATAAAATAAGAATTCAGCAAAAAATCCAAAAAAGATTATTACGCTAACCATCAGGGATGCTGTTAAAAAGTCCATTGTATTATTTTGCTTAATGTGTTTGTATAAAAATGTTTTGATAGCTATCTGAATATTTTGGTTGAAATGAGGGCAATCTATAAGCGGCAAATGCGGCAGGGACAAATGCATTAGCGATTTCTGACGTATCAATTTAATCAGAAATGTAAAAAAGGTTAAGGTAATAGATCAAATCATTGTTGATGATGGTTCTACTGCAATATCTCCTAATCTCTATTTTTAAAGTGCTTCCTGTTCATGTATATCTTTTCATGCCAAAAGTGTGGGAAATAAAAAAGAAGAGAAGATTTTTCTTCTTATTGACTCTCAACCGGTTTCTGTTCTGTGCTTTCTTCTTTTTTTTCTTCGGCTGATCCCTCTTTACTTCCTTCTTGTTCCTGCTCTTGTTGTGGTTTCTTCTTTTCATGCTGTTTTTGCTCTTGAGGTTTCTCTTTCTCAGATTGTTGTTGCTGTTCCGCAGAGAGCTTCGCATTTTGTTCCTCTACCATTTTTTCACCTCCTGATATTTTTATTAAAATCCATACTTATCATTTAGCATAATATACCTTTCTTACAGGCCATGAAATCTCAATGCCTTCTTTGTCATATGCTTTTTTTAATGCTTTTACAAATTCGTGAGTTACTAAGTATTTATCCACAAATGTCTCAACTCTTAGAATAATTGAAAAATTTATATTTGAATCCCCAAATGTGTGATACCTTATAAAAGGTCCAAATTCTTTTACAGCACCGGCTATTGTTTTTTGTATTTTTTTAGCTGTTTCTATAGTCACCTTTTCAACCTGGTCTAAATCTGAGGTATATGCTACACCGCATTGTATCACTACACCCATTTCTGGAACTGGCAAAGAATCGTTTGTTATAATGGTGGATGCTATTTTTGAGTTTGGCACTATAACTAACGTATTCGGCAAGGTTATTATTCTTGTTGAGCGCCAGCCGACGTCTTCTACATAGCCGCTTATGCTCCCCTCCAATTCAACAAAATCCCCAATATTTATGGGCTTGTCAGAAATAATATGCAGTCCTGCAAAGAAATTTGACAAAGTGTCCTGCAAAGCAAAGCCAATAGCAATTCCGCCAATGCCCAAAGTCGCTACTAAGGGGGTTATTTCTACATTAAAGTGATTTAATATAATAATTAGCCCAATAAAATAAACAAAAACATTTACTACTTTTATAACAAGCTTAGGCATATTCTGGAAATTTGGATTTACGGATAGCCATTTTTCCATGATAACTCTTGCTATGCGGTTTAGAACAAACACAAACCATATTACACCTAAAATAAAGAAGATTTTATTCATAATGTGGATGTTTTGCCGTATATAATCGACCTGCCATAGAGAAAAATAAAAACCAACAAGAATAATTAAACCTATTAATGGTTTTTTTGAAGCTGCTAAGAGCTTATCATCAATATCTGTCTTTGTTTTTTGTGTAATCCTCTTAATATATTTATCTAAAATGAAGCCAGCTAATTTGGCTATGCCAATTGATATTGCGAGTACTACTGCAAAAATCAGGATATCTGTGTTTATCATTTAATTTTTTCACCTCCTAAAAAGAGTGCGCAACAGATTTTTGGTGCACTTAAATTGTAATAAGTTTAATCTAATCGCCCCATTTATAGGATAATCTTACCTAAAAATCAAAAGCCTATTTTATAAAAATAACTACCCCGTTTATTGTTGCAATGATTATTCCTGCTAGATTTAACCCTAAAGCTGTTTTTGACACATCATCCACAAAAATTTTAGATTGGACTTTTGAAAGAACTAAACCTATAATGCCCAATAATAATGAAAGAATTGTATTTTTAGTTTCTCCAAGAAATTCTTGAAAACCAAAATAAGGGATAATAATTAATGAAATACTAATCAAGCCTAAAATTAGTGCAATATCTCCAGTTATTTCTTTAGTTATATTCATTTCCCTGTTATTCATAAAGGATATAGTGAGGGTATAATTAAAATATATTACTATTTTTTTGCAAAAAACGAAACTTTTATAAATAATTTTTGGATAATTGTTAATAAAACCATGAAAAAATTGGAAAATGCCAAAGAAATGGATGTTTATGATAGGAAGATAATGTTTGAATTAGGCATTAATGCACGCGCTTCAGCCTCAAGTATAGCAAAAAAGATACGTTTGCCAAAGGAAACTGTAAATTTTCGAATAAAGCGCTTATTAAAAAAAGGGTATATTGAGCGCTTCTACGCAATAATCAATGCTTCACGTTTTGGATACCAATATTATAGGATATTCTTTAAGCTCAATAAAATAACCCCTGAGATTGAAGAAAAGACAATTAAGTATATTAGAAACGAGAAAAGCTGTGCAAATCTTAGAATAATGGAAGGTACTTATGACCTCTGTTTTGTCAGTATGCATAGGCACCTCAACGAACTTAAAGAATTTTTACATAAGTTTAGTAAGCATTTTGGAGACTATATAATGGAAAAAAGCATGCATAATATTATTACAAGCTATAAATTAAATCAAAAAGTTTTATTTCCAGGGAAAACTGAAAAGATAGTTTTTTATCAAGGTAAAACTAACGAATACGGGCTTGATAGCATAGACTTAAAGGTTATTAAGCTGCTCTCTGTAAACGCCCGCATGAAACTTACTGATTTGGCGCAAACTATCAAAAAAGATCCGAGGGTAATAAACTATCATATAAAAAAATTAGAACAAAAAGGGATTATTGTTGGCTATTTCACTGCATTAAATCTTAAATTGGTTGGAAGAGAATTTGTTCAGATAGACATTAACTTAAAAAATCCTGATATTATCGGTGCAGTTATAGACTTTTTTGATACCACCAATACATGTATCTTTGCTTATGAGATGTTAGGGAAATATGATCTTAGTTTGGAGTTATATGTAGAGAATGATTCTCAATTAAGGAATATACTTGCAGAATTCAAACGGAGATTTTTTGACCATTATATGTCCTA
>CAZKBD010000003.1:43836-48648 GCA_964550945.1 uncultured Methanosarcinales archaeon | reverse complement strand
TGATGTCTCACGAATATTTCGTGAGTTTGTTATTAACTGGTCTCCTTTTGATGCGTATTGTGAACAAGAAAAAGTTAAGTTAGCCAAGGCTTGATTAAAAGTGATAATAAAAAATTATATATACTCTTTATATTTTTAACCTTATTATGAAGATAAAAGTAAGCTGTGTTATCCCTGCATTTAATGAAAGCTCCACAATAAAGAATGTCCTCAAGGTGGTAAAGAAAGTGGAAACTATAGATGAGATTATAGTTGTAGATGATGGCTCAACAGATGCCACTTACAAAAATGCAAAATTAAAAGGCGTCAAGGTAATAAGGCATGAAACAAATAAAGGTAAAGGCGCAGCAATAAAAACAGGGTGCAAACATGCGCATGGAGACATAATTCTGTTCATTGATGCAGATCTATATAATATCTCTCCAAAAAAGATTGCTTCTATAATACAGCCATTAAGAAATGATGAGGCTGACTTTGTTAAAACTTCTTTCCGAAGAAAAAGAGGGAGGGTTACTGAGCTTGTTGTAAAGCCATTGTTCAGAGTGGTATTTCCATTCGTTGATTTTAAACAGCCATTGAGTGGCCAATTCGCTGTCAAAAGAAAACTTATGAATGAGCTTAAGATTGATGATAAGTGGGGGGTAGATATCCAAATACTTATTCAGATGATAAAAAAAGGAGCCAGAATTGCAGAAGTTGACATTGGCAGATTAATCCATAAAAAACAACCTATTGAGAATCTTGCAGTTATGTCTGAAGAGGTTATAAAAACAATCCTATCTGAACTGGGAGTAATCGCAAACAAGCATAAGCTTGTCATATTTGATTTTGATAAGACTCTGATAAGAGAAAGCAGCATAGAGATCATTAGTAAAGAATTTGGGTTTGAGAAGGAGCTTAAAAAATTGCAAAGGGATTATAAAAACAAGAAGATAAAAGACTGGGAGATAACGCTAGCTCTCGCGCGCCTTATCAAAGGAAAAACAAAAAAGGACTTTGAAAAAGTTTACCCGCATATTAATTTAAGGAGAACAACCCTTAAAGTTGTGGAGAGACTAAAAAAAAGAATGTATGAACTGGCAATTATTTCTCTTGCGTTTTCACCTATTGAAGAATTTTTTGCTGAAAAGATAGGCATAAAAAAAGAGAACATTGTATGCCCTATCCTAGTTGAAGATAAGAATAATGTATTTACTGGTGAGGTTATTGCAAAAACAAAATACTACTCTAAATGCTGTGATAAGATTATTTGTAAAGCTGATGCTGCAAAAGAGCTTATGAAAAAATTGAATGTAAAGCCAGAAGAATGCATTGGAGTGGCTGATGGCAAATCTGATCACTGCCTATTTAAGGTGTGCGGCCTTTCGCTGGCATATAAACCAGAGATTCCTATGGGGGATATTAAGATTTTAAACTTAAGTGAAGTTCTAATATACGCTGAATAAATTTTGTACTATGATTTTTTGTTTATAGCTGCTTTAATAAAACCATAGAATAAAGGAGAGGGTTTTTCAAGCCTGCTTTTGAACTCTGGGTGGCCTTGTGTGGCTATAAAGAATTTATGCCATGGCAGCTCAATGAACTCCATCAGTTTAGTGCCATCATTTCTTATATGATAACCTGAAAATACCATGCCTTTTTTCTCGAGAACATCAACAAATTTTGGATTTACCTCGTAACGGTGCCTGTGCCGTTCTAATATTACTGGCTTATTCTTTTCCAATCTCCCCAGCCTGAACTGGCTTCTCAATAAACTGATTCTTTTGGCATCCTCTTTTATTCGTGTTGATTCTTTATACAGCTTATACACTTTTGTATCCTTATTCAACATTGCTGCATAAGCTCCTAAGCGCATGGTTGCTCCATACTGGCCTTCATCCATAATCTTTTTTTGTGAAGGCAATATGTCTATTACTGGGTATTTTGTGTCTTTATTAACCTCAGTCGTATTTGCATCATTAAATCCGCACAAATTTCTTGCAAATTCAACAACAGCAAGCTGCATTCCATAGCAAAGGCCTAAAAAAGGTATGTTATGCTCTCTGACATATTGGATAACCTTTATCTTTCCTTCAACTCCAGAAGAGCCAAAACCGCCTGGTATTATAATGCCATTAAACTCCTTTAACATCTTAAGCTCACTGCCATTTTTCTCGAATCTTTTTGAATCGATCCAGTTTATATCAACACCCACATTAAGCTTGGCTCCTGCATGAACAAGCGCTTGATTGATCGATATATAGGAATCTGCAAGGCTATAATCGCCGATATCCACATATTTGCCGACTATCCCTATCTTTATTCTTCCGGATGGGTTTTTTATCCTGGCTAATAGCCTGCTATACTCCTTCCAGTTCGGATTTTTCCTCGGTTTGAGCTTAAATTCCTTTAATATCTTAATGCCTAATTTTTCCTTTTCAAGGTCAATAGGTATAGAATATAGCGTATCCATATCAGGCTCTGAAATTACGTGGTCAGAAACAATATTTGCATAAGTCTCTATCTTCTTTTTTCTGACTGAATCTAAAGCTTTGGTTGCTCTGCAGATGATAAAATCAGGGATGATGCCATTCTCGCTCAGCATCCTTATCGCCTGCTGTGTTGGCTTGGTCTTCATCTCCTCTATATGAGCAGGTGTCGGAAGATAGGTTATTAGAACATAGATTATATTCTCTTTTCCAACCTGGTGCTCAAGGCTCTTCATTGCAAACAAATAAGGGATATTCTCAAAATCGCCTACTGTTCCGCCAATTTCAACAAGAGCAAAATCATATCCTGAACTTGCCTCTTTAATGCGTCGTTTTATCTCATCAGGAATGTGCGGGATAAACTGCACTGTCTGGCCTAGATATTTTCCTTTTCTTTCATTGTCAATTATCTCCTTATAGACCTGGCCAGTGGTTATATTATTGCGCTTTGACATATCAATTCCAAAAAATCTTTCATAATTGCCAAGATCCTGGTCTATCTCTCCTCCATCATCTGTAACCCATACTTCGCCGTGCTCAGTTGGCCTTAATGTGCCTGCATCATAATTTATGTATGGATCAATCTTGACTGCTGTGACCTTATAGCCATACTCCTGAAGAATTCTGCCGATAGATGATGTAGTGACTCCTTTACCTACACCTGAAATAACTCCCCCCACTATCACAATATATTTAGTCAAAAACTATCACCCCTGATATGCCTTTAGAATAAGTCATTAATAAACGTTTTGTTTTTAGCATACATAAAGAAGTAGAATTTTGTTTATAAATTTTGCGGTTTCTTTAATCTATGCAGCTGTATATTCTCTATAGACAAAAGCAAGATTGACGTTAGGAGAAGCACGGTTATCATGTTAAGATAGTTGGCTGGGTTTATCGCTATCATTATTAATGCAATAACTATTATTAATGTTGAAACAGCAACATAGAACCTATGTATCGCCAGCTTTTGCCTTTCTATCTTGGATTTTTTTGCCAGATTGTCCAAATAAGGCGTTTTTGTTGATTTTTTGGCTTTTTTGGCCTTTCCCATAAGGATTACTTAAAAATCAGAGTATAAAAACATTCTTTACCACTATGATGTAAATGCTTTAAATACGCTCGTTATAAAGTTATATCCATCAAAGCCGGGAATTGGTATTAAATTAAATACGCAAAGAAACAGGCTTATCTTTGCCATTGGCTCAAGAATTTTATAATATTTTTTGTGCACGAATTTAGACCTCACCACAAGCCAGATTCCCAGCCATATCAAGAAATTCATTAAAGGCCCTGCGATTGCAACTAAAGCAGAAGGCAAGTGAGGAAGTGCTGTATGAGAGACATAACCTCCAACAAAGAATATTAACGGAAAGTTCATCAGCTTGAGAAGCATCACTACCATATACATCGTGTATGGAGCATGCAATGTTGCCTGCGCTCCAAATGACATTGCCACAAATTTATGGGCCAATTCATGCAATACGATAGCTGGAGCAGCAATTAGTGCTGCAAACTTTATATTCTCCCACCAAGGCGGCTTGCTGTAATATTTCAAAGGGTCATATCCTTCTAAAGGCTCTCTTTTGAAATAATCAGAGAAGATAAATCCAATACCTAAAGTCATGAATAATATGTCAAATATCTCCCATATTGTTATAAACATATTAGGTTTAGGTTTTAAAAAAATATATAAAGGTATCTCTTTTTCCTTGTGTTATGACAGATTTAGTTGCTTGCGTCTCTGATGAGTCTGGATTGTTTAATCACGTAAAGAAGGTTGTTGAAGGAGAAGAATGGAACAAGATATTCTTAATAGCATCCAAGAACTTTCCTGTTAACTTATCTAAAAGATTTGAATTGATCTTGCTTGATGAAAAAAACACCATCTCTGAATTAACCTGGTTAATTAATGATAAGCTAAAAGGAAAAATTGATGGGATTGAAGTTGCAGTAAACCTTGTCTGCGGTTCTGGCAAGGTAAATATGGCGTTGATGTCTGCTTTATTAAAGATCGGATTAGGCATCAGGTTTATTGCGCTGACAAAGGAAGGCATTAGAGAAGTTTAGGGATTAGAATGGGGTAATTTTCTCGTTTCTTTCTTATTTTCAAGGTTAAGATATTTTTTACCATCTGAAGCTTCCAATTTCAGTTGTACACACTTTGTGGACAGCTTATCCAATGGTGCATATGTGCACTTTCTAAGTGCTGGTTTTTAGAGAAGTTTAGAAACATAAACCCTATATCCTGATTTCTTTGCTATCTCTTTAACATTTCCAAAAACAGCGTTCATCTTTTTCTCCAGCTCTTTTCCCCCTTTATTGTGCCGCGCAACTAATTCAA
>CAZKBD010000003.1:17065-43736 GCA_964550945.1 uncultured Methanosarcinales archaeon | reverse complement strand
TTCATCTTTTTCTCCAGCTCTTTTCCCCCTTTATTGTGCCGCGCAACTAATTCAAGCAATCCATTTTTATTTAGATGCTCTTTAGCCCCTTCAATTATTTTAAAGCATATGTCTTTGCCAGCTGTCTGCGGAGGATTTGTTAATATCACATCAAATTTCTCTTTGATATTCCCGTAAAGGTTTGAATTTCTTGCTTCAGCATTAGCTATTAGATTAAGCTCAAGATTCATATCAGCTAATTTTACTGCCCTTTTATTCACATCGGTCATCAACACAGTTGTTTCTGGGAATAGTTTTGCTGCTGTTATCCCAAGAACACCAATGCCCGTTCCAATATCCAATACAAATGCATCTTTTTTTACTATCATCTCATTTGCCAGCAAAACAGTTCCCTTGTCTATCTTTTTCTTTGAAAAAACTCCTGAAGAAGTGTAGAATTCAAAAGAAACCCCCATTAGTCTAGCGTTGATTTTCTTTGGAATGAACCTCGATGTTTGTTGCTCTGAATAATAATGTGGCATTTTACATTATGCTATAAAACATCATCAATAATCTGTCTGTTGCTTTGACTATATCCGGGCCTTCTCCCTTGATTCTTATGCAATTATTGTCCATAATAACCGCTGTCTTATTTGATTGCTCCATATAAACAACCGGCTCATTTGTATTTGTGCAGGTTATTATCGGCCTGTCTTTGCATGCATCTGTCTCATTCACTATGCATGATGCTATAGGCTGTTTCCCAAAAGCAGAAAGCATATTCCTGTCGAACTCTCCTGTCGCTAAAGCAACATAATTCAACTGGCTTCCAAGAGGATCAAAAGTTATGTAAAAATAAGGAGTGCTGTTAAAAAGTGAATGATTATAGCTTCCAGCAACAGGAATATTCTCCAAATCGCCTGGATTGAAATGCAAAGGTATCCCCACTTTTAACCCTTCGCTTTCTATCCTTGTGTACCAAAGCCCCTCAATCTTTACAAAAACATAAGCTCCTTTGTGAACATAACAAATATCCTTATCAAGTTTCCCTTCTAAGCATGCAGAGCTCATTTCATCTAATGTCAAAGGTGTTTTGTTGTGAAAGAAAGTTAAGCTGAATATTAAGATAAAAGCCAGCACAATAAGGATTATTGCCCACACTAATATCTTATCTGAGATTTTTCTTTCAGGCTCTTCTTCATGGCCCTGATTTTGTTCCTGCTGGGGCATTTGCTGATTTTCTACTGCCATTATTTGATTACACCTAACAAAGAATACAATAAGCGGTCTTTAACTCTTAGGACATCAACAGCATCCTCTGATTCTATTATGATGCAGCTTTCCTCAGAAGAAACTTTTGTCTGGTTTGAGGTCTTAAAATACAATATAGGGATTCTTGTTGAGACATCACAGTCTATTACTGGCAGGTTATAGCTGCTGTTTGTAGTGAACCCCTGCCTCAGATATATATTCAGAGTAGGTTCCATAATTTGAGTCAGATCATATTGCGCCAAAGCTATAGCTTCCTTATTTGTATCGTTCACATAAGATGTCGAGTCTATCTGGGGCGTATTAGCCAGCCTATTTATGATTTCAGGATCTATTTGAATTTTCTCAACTTCCTGAGGAAGATAATTAAACAATATCTCTTTGCCTTGTATTGTTGTCGCATATCCATTCCCAATTTGCTCAAAAGAAAACTTGCCATACCTTATATTTTGGCTCCCTGACCATATAAACCCAATCACAGAAGTGACCATTATAAAAGATATGAAGATGACTAATAGTGCTTGAGTTGTTTTTTTATTTTTCTCCTTTCTCATCTTAATGCTTAAGAAATGGTTTTTCTTTATAATTTTTTCTAAAACAACATACTCCCAAAATAAATCCAGCTCTTTCAAATCAAGGATTTATAAGCTTTCCAGCAGAACTTGAAGTAAAGCTGGGGCTTCCATATCGCAATACTCTTTATCCCATCCACTCATGCTTGTAATGCGCCATTTTCCCATGAAGCTATTTTTTGATGCCATTTCAACATTAACCATCCATCATCCTGTCAAAGCATTTATCGCACATTCCTGCGTGCCAGTCTTTATTATGCGCAGATATTTTAACGTTGCATTGTTTGCAGTTGTAATTCATTTCTTCATTATGCTTCATATGAATGGTGCGTTCTTTTTGTTTCATCTCTTCTGGGCTTACTGATTCGATAAAAGAGCCTTCTGCCCAGAGGCCATTTTCTTCTGGAGTTTCGTCTTCATACTCTTCAATGTTTGAATTAGTTTTCATTTTTTCTTTGCATTTATCACATGTAAAATAAATCATCGTTTCATTAGGGGTTCCGCAGACCCCTTTAGTTGCATCTTTTAGTGTTACTTCTTTGATTATAGAGGCAGTTTCTTCACTTAAATCGTTTTCTCCACATGCATAGCATTTGTATAAAGAGCCGTTTATTGCAATGCTATCCATATTACCTATGATTCCACTGTATTGTTCATATTCTTTCGGCAACCTAAAACCAAGACTTTTTGCTATGAAAATGCCTCTTTTGATGAGGTTTTTGCATTCTTCTATAGTTGCCTCTCTAAAGTCTCCCCTGCCCGTATATTCATCCAATTGGTCTTTTGTGAGGTTGTAATTTCCAAACCCGTCTTTCAATCCCATCTTCCATTCATCTACAAGCATAGAGGCTATTTCGAAATTGCCGTTAGGCTTAATCCGGGATATGACTGCTATCCTACTCCCGTTTGGATTCGAAATCCAGCATTTGTAAATAGGGAGGCTTTCTCCTGTTAAACTATTTTTTTCCATTTCTTTTTCTAGACAGCATTTCTTATATTTTTTTCCTGAGCCGCATGGGCATGATTCATTTCTTCCTATTTTCATTTTCCAAACCACTCAACAATCTTAATCTCTTCGGTGGTTAAGTCATACAGCTTATAGACTAATTGGTCAATCTCTTTCTCTAATTTCTTGACTTTTGCTTGTTTGCCAGGATTGTCCAAATAATCATCGTATTTAGTGATGGAGAGGATTTGGTCAGCTAATTGGATGAATGGTTTTTGGTTGATGTTATTTGTTGTTTTTATTGGTATATTTAATAGTGGTTCTTTATCAATCTGATAAATATTACCTTGCATTTTACCCTTATTTTTTAACCAAGATGCAATAAGTTTAGAATTTACTTTTAATGTGATGTTTTTAGTTTTCATAAAACCCACCCACTAAAGCAAATAGCTACACATACTTATAAATATTGCTGTTTTCTCGCCCATTACTAACTACTGCCTTGAAATATCTTCTTTTTCAGAAAAACACAAAGAAATCAAATATTTCTGGCACTTAAAAAAGGATCAACCAATTCTGTCCCACACTCCTAAAAATCAAAAGATTTATATACAACCTAGTTACAAAATAGATATAAATTAGTATGAAAATAGTATCATAAATATATCATAAATGAAATCAACTAGGATTTTGGTCAATCTTGATGAGGATGTCATCAGAATAATCAGGGGCATAAAAGGCATTGGCACGATGGACGCCCAAAGGCTAAAAAGTGTTATAATCGCTTATCTATCAGAAAAAGGGTATTTTGACAAAAAATGAAAGACATAATAATCAAGCTTGAAAACGTATGGAAGATTTACAAGGTTGGTGACATAGAGGTAAATGCCTTATGCGGAATTGATCTTGAGATTGGCAAAGAAGAGTTTGTTGCGATACAAGGCCCTTCAGGAAGCGGCAAAAGCACTGCAATGAATATGGTTGGGTGCCTTGACAAGCCGACTAGAGGCAGAATTTTTTTAGAGCATAGGGACATTTCTAAGCTATCTGAATCTGACTTAGCCCAAGTTAGAGGAAAGATAATCGGCTTTATTTTCCAGCAGTTCAATCTGATAAACACATTAACTGCTTTGGAAAATGTCACTTTGCCCATGATCTTCCAGAATATCCCAAGAGAAGAAAGGATAGCCAAAGCAAAAAGATTGCTTGAGATGGTAGAGCTTAGTGATCGCATCTATCACAAGCCAAATGAGATGAGCGGCGGCCAGCAGCAAAGGGTTGCCATAGCCAGAGCTTTGGTCAATGATCCAGATGTTATCCTGGCAGATGAGCCTACTGGCAACCTGGACACAAAGACAGGAGAGAATGTTTTAGGCTTCCTGAAAAGGCTGCATGAAAAAGAAGGCAAGACAATTGTGATGGTAACGCATGATTCAAGGCTTGCAAAAGAAGCCGATAGGGTTGCATATCTTAAAGATGGCCAGATTGTTAAAAAACTTTGAGGCAGCGGGAAAACAATTTCCCTTGTCTCAAAAAATAAATTTGAGGTGAAAATATGAAACTAAATATATTAATGGTTGGAACTGTGGCTCTGGTGTTATTGTCAGCCACGCTAGTGCAAGGCACTTTGACAGAGATGCCAATTTCAGACGACGAGAATGTGCAGGTTACATTAGTCAACCAGGAGCCGGATCCTGCTGAGCCAGGAAATTATGTTGATATCAGGTTTAAATTTGAAAATATAGGCGGTGGTCCTGCTAATAATATTGAGGTTGAGCTCATTCCTGAATATCCTTTTTCTCTTGATTCAGGAACATCTGCCCTGAAAAACATTGGATCGTTGCACAGCAGGCAGATGGGAGATGACGGAGCAATTGTAAAATATCATGTAAGGGTGAATAATGATGCTGTTGATGGAGTTAACGAGCTTAAAATGAGATATAATGTTGCTGGAAAAGCATGGCTCACAGAAACATTTGATATAGATATTCAGACGCATGAATTGATACTTGCGATAAAAGATGTTGTCTCAGAGCCAAAAGAGATTGCGCCAGGGCAAACCGCTATTATCAGTCTTCTGCTTCAAAACATAGCCAATTCAATAATAAAGGATATAAGGGTTACCCTTGACATAAAAGGAAAGCCTTTTGCGCCTGTTGGATCTTCAAATCAAAAAAGCATCCTTTATCTAAAACCAGGCGAATACATCAACTTAAGTTTCAATTTAATTGCAGAAGGTGATGCTGATGCTGATGTTTATCAAATGCCGGTCATATTTGAATATGTCGATGAGCTAGGCACAAAATACTCAAAGAACAGCACCATCGGCCTGATAGTGGGCTCTGCCCCTGAGCTAGATGTTATCATAGACAGCACAACCATCTATAAAGCTGGAATGGCTGGAGACGTTTCAATAAAATTCGTGAATAAAGGAGCAACAGACATAAAATTCCTTAATGTAAAGCTGAATAATATCGAGAACTCAATAACAAAATCTAATGAAGAGGTTTATGTCGGCAATATTGATTCAGATGATTACGAGACTGCTGAATTCAGCCTGTTCGTGCAGTCAAAAGCAAAAGAAGACATAATCCTCCCATTGTCAATAGAATACAAAGACGCCAACAACAAAGGATATCATAAAGAGGTTATGCTGCCATTAAAGCTGTATTCGAACAAGGAGTCTAAGGAGTTAGGCCTTCAGAAGGGCAATAGCTCTGTAGGGTTCATTATAATAATAGTTATTGTTGCAGTAGGCTTGTTCATATATATCAAAAAAAGAAGAAAGAAAAAATCCAAATGATTAAAGATTTTTTTGTTTATTCTTTAAAGAGTATTAGGCATAGAAAATTGCGAAGCTGGCTCACTATGCTTGGAATATTTATTGGAGTAGCTGCGGTTGTTTCTTTAATCAGCCTTGGAGAAGGTTTGAGGGTTGCTATCACATCCCAATTTGGTTTTCTTGGGACTGATGTTCTGAGTGTACAAGCTGCTGGGATTACATATGCTGGCCCTCCTGGAACTGGTGCTGCTGAGCCTTTGACAGATGATCTTGCTGCTAAGATTGAAAAGATTGATGGTGTCAAGGCTGCTATTAATAGGTATATAAGGACAGGCACGATGGAATTCAACAATATCCAAGGGATAGGTTTTGCGATGTCTATGCCATCAGGAGAACATAGAAATATCGCTGAAGAGATATTAAATGTAAAAGCTGAGCAAGGAAGATTGCTAAAAGAAGGGGATGCAAGAAGAGTCCTCCTTGGCAATATGTTCACAAATCCTGATATGTGGAATGGGAAAGGCATCAAGTCAGGAGACCGTGTTTTGATAAATGATATTTCTTATGAAGTGATTGGGATTATGAAGAAAAAAGGCAGTTTTTTGCTGGATGGTGCTGTTATAATCAATGAGGATCAGCTGTTAAAAGATTTTGGCGATGATGGAACTGTGAGTGTTATAGGGGTTAAGGTCAAGGATCCAAACAGGATGGACAAAGTAAAGGAGGATATTGAAAAGATGCTAAGAAAAGAGAGAAACGTGAAAAAAGGAGAGGAAAATTTTGAAGTCCAAAGCCCCCAAAAGATACTTGAGTCTTTGAACAGCAGTTTATTTGCAGTGCAGTTATTTGTATATATAATCGCCATAATATCTCTTCTTGTTGGCGGGATCGGCATAATGAACACAATGTACACTGCTGTGCTTGAAAGGACAAAAGAGATTGGAGTGATGAAATCAATCGGAGCAAGAAACTCGAACATATTCACCATATTTTTTTTTGAATCTGGCCTTTTGGGCATGGTTGGAGGGATTGTTGGGATAATTATCGGCTTGATCTTAGCATATGGCTTATCTTTTATTGGAAGATTGGCGTTAGGCATTGGCCTTATACAGGCGCATGCCAGCATTTTTCTGATAGTAGGCTCATTGATGTTTTCGTTTTTTATAGGCACAATCTTTGGAGTATTGCCTGCATTGCAGGCTTCTAGGCTGCAGCCAGTTGAATCGCTGAGGTCAGCCAAATGAAGATAGACGAAATAATTTATTCATTAAAAAATCTCTGGCACAGGAAGCTTAGAAGTTTTCTTACTATCCTCTCAATACTCATAGGCATTGCTGCTATATTTGCTATAATCAGCTTCGGGCTTGGAATTAAGGAGTATATGGATGTATTGGCTGAAGAAGCCGGAACTGATACTTTCTATATCATGTCCAAAGGGGTTGGTGCGCCTGGCTCTGATGAGACTTTTTCTTTAAGTTCAGATGAAGTTGAATATGTCAAGAAAGTTAAAGGCGTGTACAAAGCAGACGGAATGTATATGAAGGCTGGAGAGCTTAAATTTGGAAAAGAGAAAAAATACAGTTTTGTTATGGGCATGGACATCAGCAATATCGACTTTATCCTTAAGGCTTTTGGGATTGATATAACAAAAGGCAGGCAGTTGAAAAAAGGCGAAACCAGCAAAGTTGTTTTGGGCTATCTCTATCAGATTGAAAACAAGGTCTTCAAAAAAGCTGTAAAGCTTGGAGACAAGGTTGAGATTAATAGCTATGATTTTGAAGTTATCGGATTTTATGAAGAAGTGGGGAATCCATCAGATGATTCGCAAATATACATAACTATGGAAGCTTTTGAAATGCTTTATCCCAGCTCCAAAAACAAATTTGGATATGTTTTAGGCAAAGCTGAAAAAAATGTTAATCCTGAAGAGCTGGCAGACAAGATCAAGGAAAAGCTGAGGAAATTCAAAGATGAAGAGAAGGGAAAAGAAACATTTTATGTTCAGACCTTTGCAGATGCTATGGAAACTTTTGGGATGATCATCAACATATTGAACGGAATTTTGGTTCTCATTGCTTTGATATCGCTTGTAGTTGCTGCTGTTAATATTATGAACACAATGTACACTGCTGTGCTTGAAAGGACAAAAGAGATTGGAGTGATGAAAGCAATAGGCGCCCAGAATAATGAGATTTTATTGGTGTTTGTTTTTGAATCAGGATTTTTGGGATTCTTAGGAGGGGTTGCAGGAGTAATTCTCGGTTTTTTGATATCGTTTACAGGAGGCAAGATTGCAGCTGGAGCTGGATTTGCAATGCTGAAACCAGTATTTCCATGGTATCTCATTCTTAGCTGTTTATTGTTCGCCACATTAGTAGGAGCGTCTTCTGGCTTCCTGCCTGCAATAAGGGCCTCTAAGCAGAACCCAGTTGATGCATTACGTTACGAATGAAACGAGTAACGCTAATACCAAGGAACGAAGTTACGGACATTAATGTATGAATAGGTTTTTAAAACAAGGCTAATTTCTTTTGTATATGAAAAGAGATTTGACTGATGGAAGTGTAACAAAAAATATTATTCATTTAGCCTGGCCCATGGCAGTTGCATTTTTGCTGCAGGTCAGTTTGAATATTGTTGATACTGTGTTTATAGGGTGGTATAGTGACTTAGCCCTTACTGCAATTTCAATAACCTTTCCAGTGATATTCTTGATAATAGCTCTTGCATCAGGTGTAGGTATAGGAGTTACTTCTTATATAGCAAGGCTTATTGGAAGCAAAAGGATTGATGAAGCCAAGAAAGCGGCTAAGCATAGCTTGGTATTGTCTTTTTTACTCGGAATCATTTTTACTGTTTGTGGTTTGGTTTTTTCAAAACCTTTATTTGTATTCCTAGGGGCTAAAGATGAAGTATTGTCAATGGCTTTGCAATATAACTATACAATGTTTATTGGAAGCGTTTTTATGCTGCTTGCATTTACAGGCAGCAACATTTTAAGAGGAGAAGGTGATGTAAAAACCCCCATGAAGAGGATGATTCTTGCTAATGTGATTAATATCATTCTTGATCCCCTTTTTATATTTGGAATCTGGATATTTCCAAGAATGGGCATTTTTGGCGCTGCTCTTGCTACAGTCATTGCTCAATTAGTCTCTGCAACATTTATCTTATGGTACTTGTTCAGAGGCAATGCTTTACTGAAGCTAGATCTAAAATGGTTTAAATTTGATTGGGGCATAATAAAGGATATATTCAGGGTCGGAGTTCCTGCTTCATTATCTCAGTCAGTTGTTTCATTAGGGATGTTTTTTATGTTGAAGATAGTTTCTTATTTTGGGCCGTATGCAATAGCAGCTTACGGGATAGTCAGCAGGCTTGATTCAGTTGCGATATTGCCTGCAATAGGGATTGCTGGAGCAGCCATAGTGATTGTGGGCCATAATGTCGGCGCAAGGAAATTTGACCGCGCAGAAAGCACAACATGGAAAGCAGTTTTATTAGCGTCTGCGTTTATGGAGCTTGTTGGCTTAATATTTTTCTTGGCGCCTGAGTTTTGGGTGAATATTTTCAATAAAAATCCTGATATTGTCAGATTTGGCGCCAGTTACTTAAGGATAGTCTCATTAACATATATGTTCACTGGGATTGTGATGATTATTGCAGGAGCATTCCAGGGGGCTGGAAAAGGCGTGCCTTCTTTAGTTTTGACATCGCTGAGATTATTCTTTCTAGGAATTCCTCTTGCTTGCTTGTTTGCTTTTGTGTTTGATTATGGCGTTACTGGAATCTGGATTGGAGTGATGTTATCCGCTGTCTTAACAGGCATTACCTCTGTTATCTGGTTCAAGCTAGGGACATGGAAAAAAGGCAAACATATGCAGCCAATAGAGCCAACTCCAGAGGTAATATGAAAACGATAACTAAATCAGAAGATTGCCTTAAATGCCGCGAATGTTGTAAATTTGAGAACAGTGAATTATATTTTTCTCCTCTTTTTACGGATAAAGAAGTAGAGGAAATAAAGAAGAAGTTTGGAAATGTTGAATATTTCATGGAGTATAAGGGATCCAAAAAGGTTTTTCAGATAAAGATGCTGAAATCTGAGAAGGGGTTTTATGTTTGCCCTTTCCTGGACGAGGAAGCTCATTTATGCAGGATATATGAAATAAGGCCATTTGATTGCAAATTATGGCCGTTTATGCTGGCTAGGGTTAAAGGCAAAGAAGGGGCTTATGTCGTTTGCTTTGATAAATGCTTATGCAAGGGCCTTGAGGCTACTCCTGCTAGAGAGTTTGACGAATACAAGGAGTACATTACTAATCTTCTAAAATCAGAACAGTATGCTCAATTGATAAAATCATATCCTGAGCTTATATGGGACTACGATCCTGATACTTTCGAGATATGCCAGATAGGTTTTTAGCATAAGAATCCAATTGTAAGTTTATATCTTTTTTCAGCTTATCGCTAACACCTAACTTATCAATCGTTTTATGATCAATCTTTGGTTTTTTTGTCAATGTTCCGATAAATTTCCTTTTTGCTTTCTTTGCTTCCTCTTCAATAGTCCTCGCATAATCTGATCCAAACAATTTTATAGAAGGGAATTTGGTTATTGCGTCTGCACCAGCCTCAAGCAAAAGATGGATTTCATTTAGATGAGTCAGCCAGGAGCCTACAATTATTTCGATATCTGGAAATTCTTCTCTTGTTTTCTTGACCCATTCAGCATAATATCCTGTTTCAGGAGCTTTTTTGAATGGGATTCCTTTATGCAATTTTAGCCTATAAAAAGTAACTCTGTCAATTTTATATTCATTAATCAGTTTTCTTAGATTATCGAAATCCTCAATTGTTTCCCCTAATCCGATGATTATTGTTATTGATTTTTTCAATTTAAGCTCATCGCAAAACTTAAACATTCCATAAATTGGCTTCAAAGGCTTGCTAGGGCATATTTTCTCTCTCAAACCAGGATTTATGCATTCTATTGTTCCACAAACTCCTTGGATATAGGGCTTAAATTTCCTTAGTTGCTCCTTGTTTAAAACACCTATATTCAGCCATTGTTTTTCGCCATTAATCGCGTAAATATTTTTTAATAATAACAATAACTCGTCATCTGGCCAGCTTTCACAGCCTCCAGACAAAAATTCAATCTTCCAGCCGCAGGATTTGCAGATAATAACCTCAGCAAGGATTGAAGCTAAGGTTCTTCTATCTTTCATCGGGTCTTGCTTGAAGTTCTTAGTTGATAGGTAACAAAAAGAACAGTCTCGCTTGGAGCAATACCAAGAGATAAATATTGCGCGTTCGAAATGGGTTTGTTTCATTCTAGTAATTCCTTTTCTTAATATCCAAGCTTGTTCTAACCTTGTCATAATATTTATGGTCTCCGAGATGAAATTCAATGTAGAATGAGTTCTTAACCTTAACAAACAGTATCCTATATTCAACATTGCTTAGGTTAAATGCATGCCTAAATGTCATTAATTCACTTATTTTCCAATTTCTGTATTGTTTTTTTGAGCCTATAGTTATTGGCTGTATTTTTCTCTCAATAACTTTTTGTATCCAATCGTATATAGATTGCACTTTTGAATCTGTGAGTAGAGTAGCTATCTGGTCAAAATTAGTGCCAAGAAATTCTATGGCGTATTCCTGCGAGATTATACCCCTTATTTTATCCTTAAATTCCTGAGGTTCAACCATTTAAGCAACACCTTTGACTATATTATGTGAAAGTTCGTATAAATACCTTTGGCTTTTGTAATCAAGTGAATCTTTATAATAGCCTGCTTGAGTATAAAAATATCTTTTGATATAACTTTTCTTTATATGGCTGTTTATGGTTAAAGGAATCTCTTTCTTGGCATAATCCAGAATTTCCCTGAAATTTCTGAATTTTTCGATCTTTCTTCGTAATTCATAGGTATCCAGAATCCGGTTATATTTGAAGTACTCTGTATAAAGTATTAAAAACCTGATATTTTTATGATACTTGTTTTTTTCATTTAATATTGTTGGGATTGCTTCATTTATAACATCCCAATAATCTGCAATAGTCACTTTTAACGGCTTTTTTGGAAGTAGATTTTTGGCAATACAGCTTTTTGAAACTGAATGGTAAAATAGAGAATATAGCTCATTAAAGTCAATCATAATTAGGTTTATTTTTTTATTGATCAGTTTAATCTCTTTCTTTGTCCTGCTTATTATAAACACATCTATGTCTCTATAGCTCTTTTTGAACAAGAAAGAGCCGCTGATAAAGCAGTATTTGGCTGGAATGCTATCTAGGATTTTTTGCGCTTCTTCTATTTTTTCTTTCATCATATTTTCATCATTTGGATTGTAGATTATCATTTTATTTGTTACTTATTTTATACCAATATATAAATTTTGCTATTTTTTATAAGAATAATATAAAAAAAGTAATAAAAGCCCCCGAAGGGATTTGCACCCTCGATCTCGAGTTTACGAAACTCGCGCTTTGCTGGCTAAGCTACGGGGGCATCTTTATTAAGGTATTATTCCGTAAAAACGCCAACAACAAAAATGGCTTCGGACGGTCTTCGACCTACTCGGCACCCAGTGACTTGTGAGCGAGTTCGCTCTCGAACGAGCTCACTCGCATGTCACGGGACAACCCCTGCCTCGTCCTCGCCATTGTTGTCGGCGTTTTCTGCTTAATAAATCATTTTATATTAGCAATCAAATCTTCTTTGTTAGGAAACTTCTTCTGGCATTCGAAGCAGACAGCCTGCTTTTTCCTGTTTTTGTCCTTGATGTAAGTGCCCACAATCTTCTTGAGGAAAGTCTCTTCAATTTTTTTAGAGCATATTGCGCATTTCATGGTTAGTAAGAATAACAGGAGATTTATAAAATTATTCTATAAAACCGCCAACTTTATATTTATTTGTGCATTTTATAGGTATTATGCCCAGAATAGCAGTAATTGAAAAACAGAAATGCAATCCAAATGGTTGTGGCGGCCTTCTTTGCTTTAGAGTTTGCCCTATCAACAAGAGTGGAGAGGAGTGCATTGTAAAAGGCGATGATGACAAGCCAAAAATCAATGAAGAGCTTTGTAGTGGTTGTGGAATCTGCGTCAACAGATGCCCGTTTGAAGCGATCTCTGTGATTAATCTTCCAGAAGAACTGACTGAAAAGCCAATTCATAGGTATGATGATAATGGATTTGCCCTATTCAGCTTGCCAACTCCTTTATTTGGCAAAGTCATTGGTGTTTTAGGGGTGAATGGCATTGGCAAGAGCACTGCAATAAAGATTTTGGCAGGAGTCTTAAAGCCCAACTTAGGCGATCCTAAAAAAGAGCCGGATTACAATCAGTTGATTGCGTATTTCAAAGGCAATGAAGCCCAAGGCTTCTTTGAAAAAATAAGAGACAACAAGATAAAAGTAAGCTATAAGCCCCAGCAGGTTGATTTATTGTCAAGACAGTATAAAGGCACAATTGGAGAATTGTTGAAAAAAGTGGATGAAAAAAAGAAGCTAAAAGAGATCGCAAAAGAGCTTGCGATAGAAAATATATTAGACAACGATATAAGCAAGATCTCTGGCGGCGAATTGCAAAGAGTCGCGATAGCTGCAACCGTCCTCAAAAAAGCCGATTTATACATCTTTGATGAGCTAACAAGTTATTTGGATATAAAACAAAGGCTGAGGGTTGCAAAGTTTATCAGGCAGCTGGCAGACAAAGAAACTGCTGTGGTAGTTATTGAGCACGACCTTATTGCTCTTGATTATATGACTGATCTAGTGCATATAATGTACGGCAAAGAAGCTTGCTATGGCGTCTGCAGCCAGCTAAAAACAACAAACATAGGCATTAACGAATATTTAGAAGGGTTCTTAAGAGAGGAAAATATAAGATTCAGGCCTTATAAGATCAGTTTTGAAGTTAAGCCTCCAAGCAAAAAAAAAGAGATTTCAAAAATAGTTGAATGGCCTTTGATTAGGAAAATGTTAGGCAAATTCAGCTTAGAAGCCAAGCCAGGCAACATCAACAAACATGAGATTATTGGCATCTTGGGAGAGAACGGCATTGGAAAGACTACTTTTGTCAGGATATTGGCTAATGACCTAAAGGCAGACGAAGGCCAGATTGACACAAAGATAAAAGTGAGTTACAAGCCGCAATACATTGATACAGATTCTGATGAGCTTGTTGTCAATGTCTTGCAGGAAGCAATCAAAAAACACACTAGTGACATAATAAATCCATTAAACCTAAAATCATTGCTTATGAGAAAGATAAATGAGCTAAGTGGTGGTGAATTGCAGAAAGTGGCGATAGCGCTATGCCTGTCAAGGCAAGTTGACTTGGCTTTATTAGACGAGCCTTCTGCTTATTTGGATGTTGAGCAAAGATTGAGAGTTTCAAAGATAATAAAGAATGTCTGCGAAACAAAAGGTATTTCTGCTTTGGTTGTTGACCATGACTTATTGTTTATTGATTATTTGAGCGATCGATTATTGGTTTTTGAAGGAGAGCCTGCTAAGCATGGTGTTGCAAACGGCCCTTTTGCAATGGAAGAAGGCATGAATTCTTTGTTGGTTGATGTGGAAATCTCATTAAGGCGGGAAAAAGAAACCGGAAGGCCAAGAATCAACAAGCCGGGTTCTTATCTAGACAGAGAGCAAAAAGATAAAGGGAAATTGTATTATAGTTAAGCCTTTCCTCTGCTTTCTCCTTTTACAATCCCAGCAGCTATTAAGTGAGCTAGCCTTATTGGCTCTGGAATAAATGAACGTGTGCAGCTTATTCTCAGGACTTCTTTTGCTTTATTCAATGTTAAGCCAGCTAATTGGATATAGATATTTTCTACTTTATGCACTTTTCCTGCTTTTTCAATTAGCTCGTATTTTTTTTCCTTTTTTATTTTAATTAGTGTTTCTTTTATTTTTTTGAAGTCCGGATAGCGCCTTATAACGACCATAACAGGTATTTTCGTTTTTTTATTTAGCTCATTGATATCGATTATATTAAAACCGCCTAATGCGATGCCATCAAGCAAGATACATTGCAGCTGGGATTTGAATTTGCATTTATTTATCATAGCAACAAGCTTTTTTGTTGCGTCGTTTCCATCAACATCTACTTTTGTTGACATTATCCCATCAATGCAAAGGCCTCCTCTAAATATTGTTGCCACAACAAGCACCTGCCCTTTCTTGAATTTATCGAAAGGCGCATCATCAATTCCAACAATCCTGATTTCTTTTTTCATCTTTAATCAAATATATGGAGGGTTGTTCACTTGCGAGAGTGGTTGGTAATAATTTATTATTTTTATTATTGATTTTTATATAATGGTCAATAACCACCATTAATGTTAAAATTACTGATTACTGTCGTTAGTTTATTGTGTTTATTTATATTTTGACTTTAAACTTTTATGGATAATATTATTTTTTAATTATTACCGACTGAAAATCACTTTCGCACAATTTTTAATAAATTACCGTATTTTATTCACTAACGGGATGACTTTGTAGGCGATTACGCCAATAATGATTATGATCATCCAGAAATAAATTCCTTTTATCATACCTAATGCAAATAATACCATATTAACTAAAAGAATAGCAACCAGAAATATGGATAGGAGTTTTATTTTCATTCTAACAGCTCTATGTTTGTATTTTTAACTGCCTTACTGACTATTTCGTTTATATTTATTCTTTTCTCCTCGAATTTAATCTTTTCAAGCTTTGCTCTTGTATGCGGCTTTTGCGGAACCAGGTTGCAGCATGATCCCGGCTCTATTGATGCTTCATAGGTCCCTATCTTTTTTGCCAGATCTACGGTTTCCTGCTTATCATTGCATAGCAAGGGCCTCATTATGGCTATATTTACTGCTTCCATCGCTGTCGTTAGATTAGTTAACGTCTGGGAAGCGACCTGGCCAAGATTTTCTCCTGTTATCAAAAAATCGCATTTCTCTTTTTTTGCTATCTTTTCTGCAATCCTGAACATCATCCTTCTGCAGAAAATGCATTGAAATCTTCTATATAGGTGCACAAGCTCTTTTTGGACATATTCCCCCATTGGAACCACATATAGCTTTTTGACATTAATCTTCTTCATTAGTTTCCTTGTTTTTTCTAATGGCCTCTTGGTTGCATAAGGGTAATTATCGAAGTGAATTGCAATAACATCCACATTAAGCTGCTTCATTAAGTAACCAGCAACAGGACTGTCAATGCCGCCTGAAGCTAAAAGAAGGCCTTTGTATCCCATATAGGGCGCTAATTAAACAGTATTTAAAACATTATCGGAATATGGTTAGAAAACTTATTGGTACAATTCTCTAAGCTTGTCAAAGGTGTCTTTGGGCTCTGATGGTTTGTATATTTGTGTAAGAGTATACTTGGTTTTTTTTAGGGTTTTGGGCCTGGATAATTTGATAACCTTATCTTCTATTCTTGGCTTTGGGCATGGCTTAAATACTTGAGGGATGTTTATCTCTTGTGGAATAGGTATACTATTTTCTTTTGTTTGTGTTGGTGCCTTTGTCGGCCCAAATGCTTGAGCAAAAGCTTCTTTGACCTCTTTTGCTGCCTGAAGTTTTTGATATTGCGCTTGATTTATTGAGTGTCTTGTAGCGCTTGAATACGGCCTAACTGATTGAGTTAAGGGGATAGGCCTTGGATATGGCGCTTGGGTGGGCCATTGCGCCCTCCTAGGTTGTTGAGGTGGGGCAGGGCGATATCTCTTAGGTTCGAAGCTGGCTCCAAACAATTGATTTTTGAATACTATTAGGATAACTACTGCAAGAGGAATTGGCAGGGCAAAAAGCCACAAAACATTAAATCGTTTTGGGCTGAGTGAGGCTGCGACACATTCATTATCAGAACATGCTTCTCCAGAATCACAGTCAGAATTAGATGCGCATTCATTTTGTGCGCATGATTGGTTTTGAGGTGGTCTGCCAATAGCAGTTCCACAGTTATTCCTATCATTGCATGCTCTTGTCTGTGTGCTATTCAAGCACAAGGTCCATGAGCCGCAGTTCCAGTTTGGAGTGCAGCAGGTTTGGTTTACAAATGGTTTAGTAGCGTTATTTCCGCAATTGTTCATATCATTACAGTCTCGTGTTTGGGTGCCATTAGAACAATTTGCCCAGGAGCTGCAACTCCAGTTTGAAGTGCAAGTGCAGGTTTGGGTTACAAAGGGTTTAGTAGCATTATTTCCGCAATTATTTGAATCTGTGCAATTTCTTTTTTGTGAGCTGTTTAGGCAAGCTGCCCATGAGCCGCAGTTCCAGTTTGGAGTGCAGCAGGTTTGGTTTACAAATGGTTTAGTAGCGTTATTTCCGCAATTGTTCATATCATTACAGTCTCGTGTTTGGGTGCCATTAGAACAATTTGCCCAGGAGCTGCAACTCCAGTTTGAAGTGCAAGTGCAGGTTTGGGTTACAAAGGGTTTAGTAGCATTATTTCCGCAATTATTTGAATCTGTGCAATTTCTTTTTTGTGAGCTGTTTAGGCAAGCTGCCCATGAGCCGCAGTTCCAGTTTGGAGCGCAGATTAATGGGGGTGGCCAAAGCCTCTTAGAAAAAGTATACCCATCATAGGTGTAGTTATTGTTGATAGTTCCAGATTCATACATCCTATACTCATTATTGCTCACATTCTTAGTAAATGAGTATTCTCTGTTTCCAGCATGATCGCTTGCTGCCCAAGCGCCAGGGGTTGATCTATAATAAGCGCTATATTCATCAGTAGAATAGCCAATTGCTAAACTTGAACCTCTTAGATTAACATAATTTTCATAAAAACTGGTGTTTTCATAATAAAAATCAGTTCCATTTGGAAAAAATAACTCCGCTGCTTCATTAATATTCGTAATACTATCAACCAAATCTTTTCCATCATCAGTAAGATTTGCATATCTTGCGTAAATAAATGTTTCATTAAAACTATTTCCAGAGCTAGTTATAAGTTCAGTATGCCCGAACAAGATATAAGTTGCAGCACCAACATGCTTGTATGCAAAATACTTTCCGCACCATGATCCAACAATTGAGCCATTCGCAAAAACGGCTATTCCTGAAGAAGGTTGCTTGAAAACTGAATCCCATGTTGACTGAATGATTGGGTCTGTACAATCAGTTGGCGGTGAGGTAAGGGCAATTGTGAGACTAGCAGAAAGAACTATGCAAACCAGTAAAAGCGCGCTCTTTTTCATTTTGCCATCCATAGATTCACTCCTGCTTTTTTTATTCTCTGGAGCTTGCCTTCAACAACTAATTC
The DNA here is from genome assembly GCA_964550945.1 of uncultured Methanosarcinales archaeon. Lineage (GTDB taxonomy): Archaea > Nanobdellota > Nanobdellia > Woesearchaeales > CAZKBD01 > CAZKBD01. The sequence continues at coordinate 25,903 of CAZKBD010000003.1, read as the reverse complement.
AAGCAGGTATTTATCAGCAGTATTCCAAGAAACATCAAGATATTTTGCAATTTCAGAGCTGGTTACAACCCTGTTTTCCCTTACAAATTTGATTATTTTGTCATTATGAGCTTTCATATTATATTACATAGGCGATACAATATGTAACATACTATGAATATGCATAGATACTATTTAAATCTTGTGAAAAAAGGGGTGCCATCACCAGAAATTCCATCATACAGGCGGCAACAGGGCTGTCAATGCCTCCTGAAGCTAAAAGAATGCCTTTGATTAGGAAGCATCATCTTTATTGATAGAAACAATTCATCTTAGGTTTTCTATGAGTCCCTCTAATTGTCAAATGTTACTGGGTAGCTCATTCTTCCAACCCTCATTCCATCCATTTGTCTAGTAACTACTGTACACACTTCAAAATGAAGGTGGGGAATCCCTCCAATCCAGCCGGATTTGCCTGTATACGCAAGAACGTCTCCGCATTTTACTTCGTCTCCTCTTCGCACCACTGAACTATCTTTAGCAAGATGAGAATAAAGAGTGCAGAATCCATCATCATGTTCTAATAAAATATAATTTGTCCGCATGCTTAACCCTATCTCGGGGTTTAGACCTTCGTAGTAAGAATCATCATTAGTTACAATAGCGAGTACCTTACCTTCCTTGGCAGCAGTAACTGCTGTTCCTAACGGAAGGCTAAAATCAAGAGCATAACTGTCATCAACTACCAACCTGTACAAACCAACTTCCTTAGCAAAATGGCTGTGTCTGCCATGGAATCCTTGAGAAATGGGGACAAGCCCGTGTTCTCTCGGAAAAGGAAGCATATATCCTTGTGCGGTGGTTGGAGTCCTAACTAAGTCGATTTTTCTAACATGCGGTTTGGATTCGGTTGATACACGCTCAGTAAGGGATTTATCCTGCATAATTGGATAGGAGGTTTATAACAGTATTTAAATGTTATTGTTTTGTCATCACTATATAGATACAACACAATAAAAAGCGCTCCTAGCTAAAAGAATTCTCTTCTTGATAACAATCAAAAAAAATCGATCACCCCTAATCAATAGACTGTATGTATGCTCGCTTCGCTCGGGTCGATTTTCTTGTTCTCATTTTCCCTTTGATTACATAACTGACAGCAATCCACTAGTGAGATACACTGGTGGAGAATAAGATTTTACTGGGGCAATTGATGCGAATTTTTAAAGGCTTGCTAGAGATCATTATTGCTAGAATAGTAAAGCTTATATATAACTTATGATTTACTATTCATATGAAATGCCCTTCATATAATCTCTTTTTTGAAACTATATCTCCCAGGTTAAGGGTCAGGATAATTGAGCTTCTGGAGAAAAAACCAATGAATGTAACTGAGATATGCAAATCTTTAGGAGAAGAGCAGAGCAAGATATCCCACAACCTTAAAAAATTAACCGGCTGCCATTTCTTGGATGCTAAGAGGGAAGGCAAAAATAGGATTTATTCGCTGAATATGGGCACTATCGTCCCTTTAATGGACCTGGTAAAAAAACACGTAAAACAATATTGCTGCGAATCATGCAAGGAGCTAAAAAAATGAATATATATATGGATAACAGCGCCACAACAAAAACAGATAAGGAAGTTGTTAAAGCTATGCTGCCTTATTTCTCAGAAAAATATGGCAATGCCTCTAGCCTGCATCAGTTTGGAAGGGATGCAAAAGAGGCGCTTGAAAATGCAAGATCCATTATTGCCAAAAAGATAAACGCAGAGCCTGAAGAGATAATCTTTACTAGTGGGGGGTCTGAAAGTGATAATCTAGCAATAAAAGGGGTAGCTTACGCAAACAGAAACAAGGGCAATCACATAATAACAAGCAGTATTGAGCATCATGCTGTGCTGGAAACATGTAAGGAGCTTGAAAAAGAAGGTTTTACTGTTAGTTATATAGGCGTTGACAAAGATGGAATTGTAGATTTAGATGGATTAAAGAAAGCAATTGCAGATAAAACCATCTTAATAACAATAATGCATGCAAACAATGAGATAGGCACAATAGAGCCTATAGAGGAGATTGGCAGAATCGCCAAAGAAAAAGGAATCTATTTCCATTCAGATGCTGTACAAAGCTTTACAAAAGTTCCAATTGATGTAAAAAAAATAAATATAGACCTAATGAGTTTTAGCGCTCACAAGATCCATGGCCCAAAAGGCATTGGAGTCCTATATATAAAGAAAGGTGCTAAAATAAAAAGATTGATTGATGGCGGCAGCCATGAATTCAAGAAAAGAGCCGGAACAGAGAATGTTCCTGGAGCTGTTGGCTTTGCAAAATCTGTTGAGATTGCAAAAGCCGAAGACATTGTCAATATGGCCAAACTAAGGGATAAATTGATAGAAGGTTTGTTAAGAATCCCAAACAGCCAGTTAAACGGACCAAAAGGCAGTAAGAGGTTATGCAATAATGTGAATATAATTTTTAATTTTATTGAGGGGGAATCAATGTTGTTGCATCTTGATATGAAAGGGGTTGCAGTATCAACAGGAAGCGCATGCTCATCACAAAGCCTGGAGCCAAGCCATGTATTAACTGCGATTGGCTTGAAAAAAGCTGTTGCCCATGGCTCATTAAGGTTCAGCTTGAGTAAGTATAATGCTGAAAAAGAGATTGATTATGTTTTAAAAGTAGTTCCAAAAATCGTGGAAGATCTAAGAAAGATAAGCCCGCTAACTAAAGGTGAATGTTAATGTACTCTGAGAAGGTTATGCAGCACTTTAAAAATCCCCATAATTTAGGTGAGATAAAAGACCCAGACGGCATTGGAAAGATTGGCAATCCTACATGCGGAGATGTTATGTGGGTTTATATTAAAGTAGGCAAAAACGAAAAAGGAGAAGATATTCTGAAAGACATTAAAGTAAAGACATTTGGATGCGTTGCAGCTATTGCCACTTCTTCAATGATAACTGATTTGGCTATGGGGAAAACATTAGAAGAAGCGAAAAAGATAGCTAGGGATGATATTAAAGAAGCCTTAGATGGGTTGCCCCCCATTAAAGTCCATTGTTCTAATCTAGCAGCAGATGGCTTACACAAAGCAATCCAAGACTATGAAAAGAAAAAGTCAGGTTCTTAAAACCATAATCTTTATAAAAAGGAAGCTATTCGCAGAGTTTGGGTGAAATTATGGAAGACGAAACTATGCAAGATACTAATAAAGATGAAGTTGAGCAAAAAGAAAGCAAAATTGAACTAGCCATATCAAAATCCGCTAGTTGGAAAATAGCAACTGTTGTTCTTGGTTTATTGCTGATTATTTCTATATTTACTTATGGTTTTAGGTTTGGTGGCGCAACTGGCGCAGTTGTAGGCCAGATTACAACTAAAGAAGCTTCTGACAAAGCCGTAAAATACATCAATGATAATTTATTACAACCAGGCACTACTGCCACCTTTAAATCTGTGGAGGACAAAGGCAGCCTATACAATGTGAAGTTTGATATAAGCGGGAGGGCGTTTGACTCTTATGTTACAAAGGATGGCTCGTTGTTATTCCCAAATGCTATTGATCTTAATGAAGTGCCTGAACAGGCACCAGCACCAGAAGCTACTTCGATTCCAAAACAAGACAAAGCTGATGTAAAGTTGTTTGTGATGTCACAATGCCCTTATGGGACAATAGCAGAGAAAGCAATGGCTCCTGTGCTTAGCCTTATGGGTAGTAAGTTTGATTTCAGCTTAAATTTCATTGCAAACGACAATGGAGATGGCACGTTTACAAGCTTGCATGGGCAGGCTGAGGTTGATGAAGACCTAAGGCAGGTTTGTGCAGCGAAACACTATCCAAAGGAATACTTTAACTATATATTATGTGTTAATAATGACTACAGAAATGCTGCTAAAGTATGGGAAAAATGCGCTACAGATAACAAGATGGACGCAAAAGTGATTAAAGAGTGCTCAGAAGGCGAAGAAGGAAAGGCGCTGTTAGCAGAAAATGTTAAAGCTGCTGATGAGTTTAGTGTTAGCGGCTCTCCTACACTGATAATAAATGGAGTTACCTATCAGGGTGCAAGAACAGCAGACGGTTATAAAACTGCTATCTGCTCTGGTTTCAAAGTAGAGCCAGACACATGCAAAAATAAGCTAGATGGGACTAGCGCAACTGCCACAGGCAGTTGTTAATTCTATTTTTTTCAAAAGCTTTAAATATTACTACTAGTTATGTCATTTAATATAGCCCTTATTGGGTTTTTGTTGTACTCAGAAATCATTTGGTTTCTGACTGTTCTAAAAGGAGAGGTGATGGATTATTATGATAAAAGATGATAGGGTGGAAACTATGAAGCTGAAAAAAGAAGATGAAGAAGAGATAGTTCAGGAGCAAGAAGATAATCCTAAGCCAAAGAAAAAGGCCAAAAAAAAGCCTGCAAAGAAAGTTGAAGAGAAAAAGGAAGCCCAAAAGGAGACCATGACAGAAAAAACAGAGGAAGAGAATAACGAGCTGAGCGAGGAGAAGGCAGAAAACAACAACGAAGAGCCAAAAAAAGAGAAAAAAAGGGCAGGTAAGATAATAACCACAATTATCGTTCTTATAGTGATTATTGCAATCATCTTGTTTATTGCTAACATAAGTTATTTATTCCCAAAAAAAGAAGCTGCAAAAGAAAGCGATGTTGCTGCTGTGGTCAATGGCGAACCAATAACTCAGGAAGAATTGAACAATCAGTATGAAGTTCTGCCAGCGCAGTATAAGCTAGTGATGACAAAAGAAGCATTTTTAGACCAGATTATTGATGAAAAGCTACTGTTGCAGGAAGCTAAAAAACAGGGCATAAATGTTGATGAAACAAGGGTAGATGACATTATCAATAGCATAATTTCGCAGAATAAGATTACTATTCAGGAGTTTGAAGACAAGCTAAAAACCCAGGGAATCACTCTTGACTACATAAGAGGATATTACACAAACCAGATCACCATAAGTGACCTCCTCAACAAAACAGTTTTCGCTGAAACTGATGTAACCTTGCCTGGAAGGATAAGGGCAAGCCATATATTAGTGAACAGCTCAGAAGAAGCCCAGAAAATAAAAGAAGAGCTGGAAAAAGGGGCTGATTTTGCTAAGATTGCAGAAGAAAAATCCTTAGATGCTGGCAGTAAGATCAAAGGCGGTGATTTAGGCTATTTCACAAAAGGGCAGATGGTCAAAGAATTTGAAGACGCTGCTTTTGATTTGGAGATAGGCCAGATATCTGATGTTGTTAAGACAGACTTTGGTTACCATATAATCAAACTAATAGACAAAAACCAAGAGGAAAAAAAGCGCTTGTCAGAGGCAAGGATAGATGAACAAAGGCTAGTTAGTGAAGATATGGGAAAAGCCATAACCGGTTATCTCGATCAATTGAGAAGCAAAGCGGTTATCACAAAGCCAACAGCAGCTTCCGCTATAAAAACATTCAAAACAACCTCAGATAACGTTTGTACTGAAAACGGAAAGCCGATAATAAGGCTGTTCTCAACAACAACATGCCCTCGTTGCAAATGGATCAAAACTACTTTTGACGATACTGTTAAAGAATATGGGGACAGCATAGTTGCGTATCACTGGGAGCTTGACGCTGGCGATGATACTTTAACACCAGAAGTTGAGAAGGCGATACCTAAAGATGAATTAGAGGTATTCAAAAAATACAATCCTCAAAATACTGTCCCGACATTTGTGTTTGGCTGCAAGTATTACAGGATTGGAAATGCTTATGAAGATTCAAGCGACCTTCCAGCTGAGAAAGCTGAATTCAAGGCTGTTATTGAGGCATTACTAAGTGGAACATAAGCTAAAAAAGAGGTGGAGAAGCGATATTTTAGAGACTGTTAAGTATATAAAAACGAATTCGTTCTCATTTGTTTTTATGTCTCTTTTTGACTTTCTTTTTCTGCTCTTCATTGGCTTGCTTAACATTTTGATTAGAGATTTCATTAACCCTTCTTCTGCTGTCTTTGTCCTTCTAGGTTATTATTTATTAGCCATCCTGGTGTATTCATTCTGCAAGTTTGTTATTCTAAATCTTATCAACAAGGTGGTAAAGAACATCAGGTTTGGCTTAAAAGGGCTTCTTGAGTTTTTTGGCCTGAATTTTATTATTATTAATTCGCTGTTTGCTATTTTTCTTGCTTTAGCTGCATTAGTATATTCTGTTATATCGCAGGAATACAAAACAATCATAATCAGGATAATCTTTGTTTTGTTTGTAATGCTGGCTTATCCTTTATTAAACCTGACCCATTCGTTTTTTATTCACGGATTTTCTATTAAGGAGAGTATCAAGAAAGGAGCATACCATTTTACAAAAGTAAACAGCTACTTAGCTGTTTATGGGTTTGGTGTTTTTCTTATTGCTGCATTTTTCTTGTTATATTCTATAATCGGTTTTTTATTGAAACGGTTTCTTTACGATTGGATGTCAAGTTATTATAATGCCTATGCTTTGGTTTTCTCTGTTATAACCTTGCTTGTTTTGTATTTTATTTTGGCTTTCAATAGGATATACTTTTATGTAATAACTGATAAAGGTGGTTAGATGTTTTATTTAGATATCAATCCAGTGCTGTTCAAGATTGGTGCCTTGGAAGTTAGATATTATGGCATTATCTGGCTCTTAGGGTTTGTTATAGCCTACTTCTTGGTAAAGCATCTGGTCAAGAAGAAAGATATAAATCTTAGCGTAGATGATATTGACTATCTATTTTTATTATTGCTTATTAGCGGGATAGTTGGAGCCCGCTTGTTTTACATCCTTGTTTACAACTTCAGCTTTTATCTGCGCCACCCTATTGACATCATTGCAGTATGGCACGGCGGCCTTAGTTTTCATGGCGGATTTATTGGAGGTATTGCAGCCTTGTTGTTTTTTTGCAGAAAGAAGAAATTTGATTTTTTTGAGCTTGCAGATATCTTGGTTATCCCATTAGCTTTTGGCTTATTTTTAGGGCGAATAGGCAATTTCATTAATGGTGAGCTTGTTGGCAGAGAAACTAATGTTCCTTGGTGCGTTAATTTTAAGGGTCATTCTGGATGCAGGCATCCTTCCCAGCTCTATGAGTCCTTGAAAAACCTATTGATATTTTTTGTTCTGTGGAATCTTAAAGGGAAAAGGCTAGCCAAGGGCTTTTTGTTATGGCTTTTCGTATTTATGTATGGGATCCTAAGGTTCTTCATTGAGTTCTTCAGGGCTCCTGATTCCCAGATTGGCTTTATTTTTGGTCTGACTTTAGGCCAGATTTTGAATTTGTTTATGATTGCTGTTGGAGGGTATTTCCTGATGAAGGTGAACAAACATGAAAAAACAAGCTGAATTTGTTAAAGAAGAAGATGTTGAAAAAGAACTGAAGGCAATTGGTGTGAATAAGGGAGCAATGCCTATCCTTTTGCCAAAAGGCAGGTTTAGAAGGATTAAACTCTATGGAATAAGAAATGCTATGGCCAATATCCTGAAACAAGAGGCTTTATCAGTTGGAGCTGATGCTGCTGTTAACAATGGGGCTGTAAATTGTACTGTTGCTGAGTCAGATGTTCTTGTTATGGGAACAATTGCGCAACTAAAAAGGTTGGTAGAGAAGATGAAATATAATGTCTCAGAATCAAAGGATATAGCAAAAGAAATAGAAATGCTTATAAATCACTAATAATTTCTTAAAGCTGCAGGGCAGGAGCTTAGTTACCGGTTATTCATTAACCGAGGAAAGTCCACCCACTTCAAAAAGGTTACTTAACGAGTTCCAGTAATGGAAGGCAACCACTCAGAAACGAGACCGCCTTTAAGGAGAATGATGCTCTCGAAGCTTTTGGCGACAAAAGCAAGATAACAAGCAGACGTTCTTAAAGGAAAGGATGAAACGGTGAGCCCTAACCAGTGCAACTCTATTTAAGAGGCTTAGTTAAATACTAAGAAGGAGCATCGCTTATCCTATATAAGCACAAGGTTCCTAAAATCTACTGGATTTTAGGACCTAAGAAAACCTACGGGTTTTTTAGGTTCCTACAGAAGGTGGCTTATTCCTGCCCTTCACTATCAAAAATGGCTTCAGACAAAATTCAGATGCCCTCAGGAATGGGGGGATTGGTAAGATATTTCGATGAATACAAGAGCAAGATAGAGTTCAAGCCAGGCCATATTATACTTTTATGCATGGTGGTTATCGCAATAATGATATTTCTATATTCTTTTGGAGCTAGTCTTTTAGGAATAAAATGATATTGCAATCAAAGAGCTTAAATCATTCCAAACAACTGGAGGCGATCTGAGATGATTCCAGGAATGAACCCCAGAGCTATGAAACAGGCTATGCGGCGCCTGGGCATACAGCAACAAGAGATAGATGCTACTGAGGTCATTATAAAAACAGCTGACAAAGAGCTTGTTATCTCAAATCCTTCTGTTTCTAAAGTGAATATGATGGGCCAGGAGACTTTCCAGATTTCTGGAAATGTTGAAGAAAGGGCTATTTCTTCAGAGTCTTCAGAGCCAGAGATTAATGAAGAAGACATAAAAACCGTGATGGAGCAGGCTGGAGTTAGTGAAAAGGAAGCAAAGGAAGCGATAAAGGAAAATAAAGGAGATCTTGCTGCTGCTATAATGCAGCTGAAAGGGGATAATTCTTAATCGCAAAATTTGTTAAAAAATAAACAATATAAAGTTTGATGTTCTTTTGCCAATCTCTTTTGCTATACTAAACAACTTTTCTCTTTTTGCATTATTTAAGGAATATTTCCAGCCATACTTATGTTTTTTCTTTATGACTAAAGCTTGTTTTACTAAACCATTAATTACCATTTCAACTAAAGGAATTTC
>CAZKBD010000003.1:0-17055 GCA_964550945.1 uncultured Methanosarcinales archaeon | reverse complement strand
ACATTGATCCCTTTCCCCAACAGGTTTCTCTTAACAGCAATCTGATTATTTTTTTGGATATGATTATATACTCGCTCCTTTTTATTTTCGTCATGAGAAATAAGGTAAACTCAATCATTTATAAATTTTAGGCTAAAATAATAGCCACTGATGGCTAAAATAGTAACATTTAAATATTGAGCCATATTAACGATATTAATATGACAAGCGCATTTATAATGTATGAAGGGAATACTCCTAAAAATAGGATTATAGAATTCTTAGTTACATTTGCAGTAGAAGACGACTATTCTATGATGGACATTGCAAAGCACAGCAAAGTATCTTACGCAATGCTAAAGAACCTATGGAAAGAGTTTGTTAAAGAGAAAAGGGTAGTATTCACAAGATATGTGGGAAGAGCCAAGATGTATAAATTGAACATACAAAATGCTGTAGTCAAAAAGTTCGTTGAATACTACTGGAAGATTATAGAAGAAGCGTCAGAAGAAAAGCCAAAAATGGGTTATACTAGCGCTCCGCAAGTTGGTATAGCGTCTGCACGAAATTTGTGATTATGAAAGTGATTATGGATTTTAAGAGAAGAAATAATCAGTTTTAAACTAAATTAGTCTAAGACCCTCCAACAACAAAACGATATATTTTTAAGCATCAGAACTCTACAATCTGATATGAAGCCGAATTATTATGCCTTTTTATTAGTAGTTTTGTTAATTGGTGTAATTTGTGTGAGTAGTTGTGTTCAACAAACTATAACCCCCTCTGGAACTGGTAAAGAACAAACAACGAGACCGGCAGAGCTGCCGAAACCAAAATTATCTACGTTAGAACCCTCCGAACTAGCACTCCAACTTTCTGATTTTTCTTCTAACTATGCTATAAAAGATAGGGCAGAAAGGGTAAAATCTGATGTCAATCAAAAAGCGATAGACTTGGGCTGGAAAGGTGGGTATTATGTAAAATATGCAAGAGTTGGAGATAACCTCCTTGATATAACTGTCATAGAACAGGCTATCTCAATCTATCCAATAGAACATATATCCGAAATTTTAACTTTACCACGGGAATCGAATGAGAATATAACCTTTGATGGATTATCCAACCCAAATGTAGGTGATAATAGTAGAGCATTTAGGATAACCCTAAAAGATGAATTTGACACAGAACTGAGATATTATCAAATAGAATTTATCAAAATGGATGTTTATGAATCAATTTATATGTCGGGAACTACAACTGATTACGAATTATTAAAGGACTTATCTAAAAAAGCAACAGCAAAAATTAAGTAATTTTAATCAATTTTTTTACTCATCTAACTTTCATATGTATCTTTTTATGACACACACCACACAGCAAAATAAGATTTTCCAGTCTGTTATCTTTGGGGTTATTATCCTTATGGTGTATGTGTAAGCCTTCCTTAGTCCCGCATATAGAGCACTCGCTCTTATATTTTAAATAAACGGCTTCCTTTAAATCTGGACTTAGAATTTCTCTCTCATTCTTGACTTTGCCATATAATCGCTTTTCTGCTTCTTCTCTTACTACTCTTCTTTTTTCAGCTTCCTTTAATCTTTCCATCTCTTTCTTCACTAAAATATCCTTATGTTCCTCGATTAATTCTGTTAAGGCACTTTCTACATTATTTTTGTGCTTTATGAGAGAATTAATAATCTTTTCTTCATCAACATCATGCGAATAATCTCCATTTTTGTCGAATATATTATAATGGTGATAAGGCCACTTGACTTCCTTTACTGAATAAGGTTTATTTTTGCTATTACTTTCTGAATCGGGTACCCTAATCTTGTTAAGAGCTCTAAAAGCCAATTGCCTTTTGGATATGGGTTTCTTTTTTACTGTTTCTACTTTAGTAATCTTTACCTCTCTACTACTTTCCACCTTTTCCTTACCTACCCCTTTTTCAACTTCAATTGTGAAAGTAGTTAGAATTTTTAATTTCTCAATAATTTTTTTTATAAGTTTGATTGATAACCTAACGAAATAAATAAAAATCAAAAACAAACCTAATAGTCCGCCTATTACAGATATAGCACCAGAAGTGAATACTCCAATAAAAAAGAGAATTAAACCTACAATTCCTAAAATCGTAAAAATATTCCATTTCGTGCTCATAAGAAAGATTGGTAAACCGATTTATTTAAACCTTTCCTCAAAAACCGATGATTTCTAAGAAAACTATTTAAACTTATTAAACTATACTTCTGATTATGGAGAAGTTTCAGGAGCTTAGGGTGGTTGCTAAGAATAAGATCCAATTGGCAGACCACATTCTAACCACTACATATCCTTTGGTCAAGGACACGAAACTGCTGCTTGTGGTTCTGGAAAACATCTTTCTAGGAATGACTAACGCTATGAGCTCTGTTCTATACTATGAGCGGCTTTTTAAGAGAATTCCTCCTTTTCCTGAAAATTTTGCATCAAAACTTGACTTATTCAGGGAAAAAGTGCAGGGAAAATACAAAGTGGATGAAAGCTATCTGATGTTAATCCAATCAATAAAAGAGCTGATTGTTTTGCACAAGCAAAGCCCTGTTGAGTTTATAAAGAAGGATATGCTGGTTATTTGCTCAGAAAGCTATAATATGAGGTCTATAACGCCTGAGCAGATAAAGAACTACCTAAACAAAGCAAAATTATTTATACAAGAAGCTTCTAGTATTGTAAGTAAAGATGAAGGGATATTTAATTGACGCTTTAGACGAGCTAAAAAGGGTTGATCACTTAATCTATGTGAGTTTAAAGTACACTAGGACAGTTGATGTGATCAAAAGTGTGATAGAAAGGATACTAAACTCATTTGACTTTGCTATTTTGGAGCTTTTGGAGCATTCAAAAGAAAAGAAGATGATTAAAGAATATCCTAATGCTCCAGGCCCTAAGGTTAATTTGCTAAAAAAAACCTTCAAAGACAACCAAGAGCTCTTGGAATATCTCGATTTTTACCTATTGCTAAGAAAGGTTAGCAGAGCAGAATTCACAAGAAGAGAGGAATATAGAAGGCACGTCACAATGATAGCATCGCTTGATACAGATGGGATGATAGAGATTGATATAGACAAGCTTGAAGTTTACCATGAAAAAACAAAAAAATTTGTTGAGTTTATATCCAATATTGTAGATCCAAAAAATGACTAGATTCATCTCAATAATATCAGGAAAAGGAGGAACTGGAAAGACAACTAGCGCCATCAATCTGGCTGTTGCCCTAAACAACCTTGGCAGGAAAATAACCTTAGTTGATGCAAACCTAAGCTCTCCCGATATTGCTAACTATTTGGGATTTCCTCAGCTTGTTCCTAATCTTCACAGCGTCCTAAGAGATGAAAGCCACATATCAAAAGCAACCTATTTGCATGCGTCTGGAATGAAGTTTGTACCAGCCAGCATGTATCATAATCCTGAAGAAAGATTTCCCAAAGATATCAGCAGCGCTGTTATTGACTTGTTCGGAAAAAATGATATTGTTATTATTGATTCTGCAGCAGGCCTTAACAAGGAAGTTGCCGAAGCTGTAAAGCCAGCTGACGAGACAATTATTGTAACCAATCTGGACAGGCTTGCGTTATTTAACGCAAAAAAGGCAATTGGCTTGGCAGAAAACCAAGGCAGCATTGTTATAGGAGCGGTTTTGAATAAGCTAAAGGGGAATAAAAATGAGTATAATTTAAGTAATGCCAAGAAGTATTTAGGAATACCTATTATTGCTCAGGTTCCTGAAGATGCCAACATCAAAAGGGCATTATTATCAAGGCATCCTGTTGTTCTGTCTCATCCAAATTCTGCTGCTTCTATTGAGTTTATAAAACTGGCTGAATTGATTGGAGAAGAATGATCGAGAGAAAATGGGATAAACCGGAAGTTGAGAAAGCTGTAAGGATACTAAAAGAAGCAGAGACAGAAAAAACCAAAGCAATTAAGAATTTAGATAAGTCAATCTATTGGATTGTGATTATAGTTGTTATTTTAGGCAATATTGCTGCCTCTGTAATGCTCATACCGGTGCTGCTTGTTCTGAAAAGCTACACTTTATACGCGATTATCGCCTTATTAGGCGTTTGTTTTGGCCTTCTTTTTGACATTTTGGTAAGAGACATGGAAAATATGGCAAATACGCGCAAAGTGATCGCAATTTTCTATGTGCCCATACTTGCTATAATTAATTTGTATATCATCACAGTCATAACAAACAGCCTGGAGATCACTTTGAGATTAAATAACGATCAGCACAGCTTATTATTGGTCGGATTTACTTATGCTATATCTTTTATTCTGCCTTACCTGCACTATAATTTTGTCAAAAATCGAAGATTTTTGAGCATGCTCAGAAATCGCTAGTTTGTTCTGAGCTAAAGTATTAGAGCGTGCACCTGCGATTTCTGACATATAAAAAAGAGATAGTAGTATAGGCGTAGGGGTCTAGGGGGATAGTATCAATAGAGCATCTAATCTCCCATGTTCAATCAGTTCTTACTGGCAGCTAGAATAGCACTATGAGCATTAAGCGCATTTAATGGTCTTGATTAACCCCTTCATTAGGTTAATAGCATCCCTTAACATGCTAAGATAGGATAGCTCATAATTTGAGTCTATAACTTCATCTAATACCTCTTTATAGGAGCATCTGTCAAGAATACCTTTAGGGAACCTTCTCTCTTCTTCTGGGATTTTTAGAAATTGCTCCTGAGAGTTTATCACATATGCTGATATTTGAGCCCCTGCTTTCTGGAATTCTTCAAGCCTTCTATGGCCATTATAACAAAGCAATAACCTATTCTCAAATATCTCTTTGATGCCTCTTTTATCCTCCTCGCTTACCCCCTCATTGTACCTAATAAGAATATATCTAGTGTATTCATCAATGGCTGCACTTAGGTTATCATAGGGGCAGTGAAAAACTACAATCGGAGGAACATCACTTGCTCTACCATTAACTATAGCCTCACCTACACTAGCCCGGGTATCTCCAAATATATCTCTATTCTCTTCTTTGTAGGTGTTGTCTTCAGTTACCACAATCCTACTTGCATCTACCATCCTTGCTTCTAGATCACAATCCATTTTGTTTGGGGTTGCATCTGCACTTATAAATCCCCCGATTAACCAGTCTATTTTATAATACCTGGATTAGGCCATATACTCTCTTAGTATATAGTTGATGAGATTATAACTATCACTCAATTTAGTAATGACAATCAGAAAAACTTATAAAACACAGGAATTCTCTATTAGATTATGGTGGCTGTGGTGTAACCTGGCAGCACTGGAGACTGTGGATCTCCTAGACCGAGTTCAAACATTTCTTCGCAGAAGAAATGAGCAAAGAATGCGCTTAAGTTGGATTTCGCATTCGCTCAATCCAACGAATCTGCGGAGAGGTTGAAAGTCTCGGCAGCTACCCTTTTTATTCCGATAGCTTTATAAATGGATATTTGTTTCTTCAGCTAAATAGCCCGAGTGAATAGCGTTTGAGGGTTAAACTTGGTGTTTAATTCTAATGCTATTTAGTTGAATATAATCACTTATAAAATGGCAGAGCAAAATCCAGAATTCAGATATCTTGTAAGGGTAGCCAATACTGATTTAGATGGCAATAAATCTATTCTGCAGGGTTTAAGAAAGATCAAGGGAATCAGTTTTATGTTTGCTAATGCTGTTTGCCATGCTGCTAAGGTAGATGCGCAACAGAAAGCTGGTTACGCCAAAGAAGGCGAGATAAAAAAGATAGAGGCTGTCTTGGAGAACCCTTCTAAATTTGATATACCTTCCTGGTTTTTTAACAGAAGGAAGGATGTTGAAACTGGAGCAGATAAGCATGTATTGAGTGGAGACCTGAAGTTTAACACAGAAAACGACATCAAACAGATGAAAAAGATTAGAAGTTATAAGGGGATGAGGCACGCATACGGATTGCCAGTCAGGGGCCAAAGAACAAAATCAAATTTCAGAAAGAACAAGGGCAATGTTCTTGGTGTAAAAAGAAGATCCGGCTCAAAAGCAGGTAAGGTCTAAAAATGGGAAGCCCAAGAAGATTAAGAAAAAAGTACGCAACACCTCAGCATCCTTGGAGAAAAACAAGGATTGAGGAAGAAAAGATATTAACTAAGGAATATGGCTTCAAAAACAAGAAGGGGATTTGGAAAGCTGATTCTCTTTTAAGAAAGATTGCTTCCCAAGCAAAAAGATTATCCTCATTAGCAACAAAACAGTCTGAAATTGAAAAAGCCCAGTTTTTGGAAAGGATGATAACATACGGCCTTGCAGACAAGAACGCAAAATTAGAGGACATCTTAACAATTAATTTAAGGAGCGTTCTTGAACGAAGATTACAGACTTTAGTTTATAAGAAAAATCTTGCACGATCAGTAAAACAAGCAAGGCAGTTCATAACTCATAGGCATATAAGCGTAGCTGGCAAAGTGATAACCACCCCTAGCTATATAGTAACAAAAGCAGAGGAAGACAAGATTAGTTTTAGCCCATCATCTACTCTTAATGACATAAACCATCCAGAAAGAACGCCTCAGGAAGAAAAAAAGAAGAAGGTTGTTAAGAAAAAACCAATTCAAAGAAGGTCTAAATATGGCAAGAGATAATACTAGATGGGGAGTAGCGCATATCTACACTTCGTATAATAACACTATCATTCATATAACTGATATAACTGGCACAGAAACATTAGCTAGAACCTCTGGTGGCCAGGTTGTTAAGAGCGATAGGATGGAAAGCTCGCCAACAGCTGCAATGATGGCTGCAAAAAAAGCAGCAGATATGGTAATTGAAAAGGGGATTAACGGCCTTCATGTAAAAATAAAAGCCCCGGGCGGCCATAATGGGCCTAGCAATCCAGGGCCAGGAGCTCAGGCAGCTATAAGAGCATTGTCAAGAAGAGGACTAAGAATTGGGATTATAGAAGATGTTACTCCTTTACCGCATGATGGATGCAGAAAAAAAGGGGGTAAACGAGGCAGGAGGGTATAATGGAAATAAGATTATTTGAAAGTGATAAGCAAAAGTTGTCTTTTGTTTTGAAAAATTCAAACCCATCTTTTGCGAATGCCTTGAGAAGAATGATGAAGGATGAAGTGCCTGTTATGGCTATTGAGGATGTTGAGTTCAAGAAAAACAGCTCGATATTATATGATGAAATGATTGCCCATAGATTGGGATTGATTCCATTAACAACTGACCTTAAGTCATATAATTTACCAGAGGAATGTAAATGCCAAGGCAAGGGTTGTGCTAGATGCCAATTGCAAATGAGCTTAAAGGCAAAAGGCCCCTCAATTGTCTATGCATCTGAAATCAAATCAAAAGACCCTGCAGTAAAGCCAGTATATCCAAAAACTCCTATTGTCAAGTTATTAAAAGGCCAAGCTTTAGAGCTAGAAGCTACTGCTGTTTTGGGAAAAGGCAAAGAGCATATGAAATGGAGCCCTGCACAGGTTTATTATTCTTACCTGCCAAAAATCACTGTAGACCATAATCAGGAAAAATTTGAAAAGTTTGCAGATAAATATCCCCCACAAATATTCGGCCAGGATGGAAAGATAGACAGGAATTTGATAAATACCCCTGTTCTAATTGACGCTTGCGAAGGTATTTGTGATGATTTGGTTAAAGTAGAGCGTGACCCAACAAGCTATGTTTTTTATGTTGAATCGTGGGGGCAGCTTCCACCAAAAAAGATAGTTGCTGAAGCATGCAATATCTTTGAGGCCAGATTGGATGAAGTTGTTGAATTAGTCAAGAAGTTAAAATAGGGCTCTCGCATTACGCGAGGGCAGAGGAAATCAAAGATTTCCTGATCCTCGCTCAGTGTAATTCGCGAGGGTGCCGGAGCGGCCAAACGGGCAAAAAATGCCTAAGGTTGAGGGCCTTGTGGCTTAGTGCCTACGCGAGTTCGAACCTCGTCCCTCGCATTTTAGGATACATCACAAAAAATAAAATAAAAAAACAAAAAGACACCCTATAGGGTGAAACCATTAGAAATGAAACGAACAGGACCAACAAACCCGATATTGAACGATTTGATTAGTGAGTTAAAGAAAAGGTCTATTGAGCAGGATGCTAACTTATGGAAAAGAATCGCTGAAGACCTAGAAAAGCCAACAAGACAAAGGAGGGCTGTCAACCTGTCAAGGATTAGCAGGCATACTAAAGAGAATGAGACTATTGTTGTCCCAGGTAAAGTGCTTGGCTCTGGAACCCTTGATCACAAGTTGACTATTGCTGCTCTTAATTTTTCACAAGGTGCTTTGGATAAAATAATCAAAGCAGGAGCAAAGGTTGTTGCTCTAGATGAGATATCCAAAGAAAGCCCTAAGGGCAAAAGAATAAGGATAATTGGTTAAAATGATAATAGACGCTGAAAATCTTATACTTGGAAGAGCCGCTTCTTTCATAGCTAAGAGAGCATTATTAGGAGACAAGATAGACATAATTAATTGTGAAAAAGCAATAGTGATAGGTGACAGAAAAGGGATAATAGCTAAATACAAGCAAAGTTATGACCGAGGAATTCCTAGCAAAGGGCCATTTTTATACAAAAATCCTGAGAAATTCTTTAAAAGGACTGTTAGAGGCATGCTGCCCCGCAAGAGAGAAAGAGGAGAAATTGCTTTAAAGAACATAAAATGTTATCAGGGCGCTCCTGACAACTTAAAAGGAGAGCATATAAAAATCAAAACCGCCGCTTTATCTCAAAAAAATATCCATTACATAACTATAAAAGATATTTGCAGATCATTGGGTGCAAAGATATGAAAATTATAAACACATCAGGAAAGAGAAAAACTGCAGTAGCAAGGGCTACCTTAAGAGAAGGGAAAGGCCTTATCCGGGTAAACAAAACCCCCTTAGATATTTATGAGCCAAAATTATACAGGCTAAGATTAAGAGAGCCAATGATACTAGCCAAAGAGTTGATTGATAAAGTGGACATAGATGTCAATGTGCAAGGCGGTGGTATAAGCTCGCAGGCAGACGCTTCAAGATTGGCAATTGCAAAAGCATTGTATGAATATTCAAAAAGTGAGCGATTAAAGGATATATTTTTGAAATACGATAGGAGTCTGTTAGTAGCAGATGTAAGAAGGAAAGAGGCCTCAAAACCAAACAGGCACGGCCAGGCAAGGGCAAAGGTTCAAAAAAGCTACAGGTGAGAAGATGATAATTCCAATAAGATGTTATGCATGCGGCAAACCAGTAGGCCATTTGTGGGAAGAATTTAAAGAGAGAGTTGAAAAAGGAGAAGACAGGAAAAAAGTGATGGACGAGTTAGGCTTAGAAAGATACTGCTGCAGGGCTTTGTTTTTAGGCCATGTTGATCTTATTGACACATCGGCTGAGTTTAAGAAGTTTTAAATTATTTTTTTATCTATTTTATCTGGAGCAGATTTTGATATTGTTTTAGAACATTTTAGCCATTTCTATTAATAATCTGAACCTTTGACATTTTTCTGGCTTTTTTATTTAGTAGTGTACTAATTCTAAAAATCGGACACGCAAAACTGCCAAATTGAAGACTTTAATGGCAGACTCTAGGGATATGATTTAGTTAACTATTTATAGTAATCCTGATTAATTCAATCTAAAATGTTCAAGGTTATTGGAACTGACACTTATTTACAAGAGCTTAATAAGTGGCCTAGAGCAGATAAGTTGATTGCTGAAAAATTTCCGAAACAACTCTATATGAATCCATATGGCGGTTCGCCATTAGGATATAAATTTTTGAGGGAGAAAAGAGTAAAAGAAAGAAGAGTTTATTATTTGGTTTATGATGATCTGAAGCTAGTACTCTTAGTAGCCACTAGCGGTAAGAAAGATCAACAAGCCACTATAGACCATATAAAAGGGAATTTAGATGAATTCAGAACTGCAGCTGAAGATATTATTAAGCAAGTCTCTTAAAGCGACCGCATTTTAGGTCGGCTAAGCTGCTAGCAAATTGCCTAATCAGGTCAAAGTCGAGTTGTTCTAATTGTTTTAATTTCTCGTATTCTACTTTTGGAATAGTTACTGTTTCCATAGTAGCATTAGTAATAGGGTATTATATATAAAATTTACGGTGGTATTTTGGAAAATGTTGAGAGTTTGCCATTTTTTGGTGTTTAGGTCGTATAGAAACATAAATAGTTTTGGATTTTTACCATTAGCACTGGACATTCACGCGCAGCACTTATAAACAAGCACAAATTCTGAAAAAGAGGGCACGCAAAACTGCCGAATTAAGATTTTCCATTATATAGAAAATCTATTACGCAGTTTCGCTTAACGTCCTCTTTTATTGGATCTCCAAGATTGTGGAGAATAGAAATCTTGGAGGTGAATGATATGAAAGTTCATATAAACCAATTGCCTTTGAAAAGGAATTATGTAATATTAAAAGAACAATTCCATGATGATATTTTCTCTAAATTATTGAGTATTTCTGGGACTGTTGCTAATGCTAGTAGAATAACTGGAATTTCAAAATCAGCATTAAAAAGGTTTGTTAGGAAAGAGAATAAAAAGATAAGACTTGATTTTTTATTGAGAATAATGGAATCAACAAAAATTCCTTTGGACCAAATTGAAAGAAAGGTAATATGGATAGGTAATAACAATAGTTTAGGTGTTAATAAACCAAGATTACCTTTTAAGTTCGATTCAAGAGCTTCTGCAAGATTTATCGCTGCTATTTGTAATGATGGTTGTATCACTAATGGTTACAGGGCTGGGAGAAGGTTTAGTTATGGGAGGGTTATGTACAACAATAATGAAGATTCCCTTAGAGATTCTGTAGTAAAAGACGCAGAAAAGATATTTGGTTCTAAAATAAGTAAAGAATTTAGGAATAGGGGAGCTTTTTTCATTGCATTTAATTCGATAGTAAGAGACGTCCTTGACATAATAACCTCTTTCAAAGGAGAAAAATCAGTTAATAATCCCTTGATTCCGGGTTTTATATTTGATGATAAGGAATTAATGCTTGGATGGATTGAACAGACCATTGCTGATGAAGGGCAAGTCAAGTATCAACCTGAAGAGTATAGGAGAGAGATTATTTGGAGAAGGTCTTTTAATAAAAATCTTTGTGAGTTTAAGTTGAATATTGATGAATGCAGAATGCTTGATAATTTAGGGATAGGTTATGATGTCAAAAATATTGGAAGTTACCCAACTAAGAAAGGGATAGAGAAAGTACGAATGCAAATAAGAATATCAAGAAAAGATAATCTCTTAAACTTAGTTAATATTATTAAAATACCCGATAAAAAGAAACAAAAAATTTTTGAAGAGATAATCGCATCAATATCACCGTAAATCTTTTAAATTAAGCGTTCTTTCTGATAGTATCATGGTAGACTTTAACGAAATTGGAGAGAAGTGGCAATGTAAATGGGAGAAGGCCAAAATATTCGAGGTTAAGGAAGAACCCAATAAAAAGAAATTTTATTGTTTAGAAATGTATCCCTATCCAAGTTCGAGTTCCTTACATATGGGTCACGCCAGAAACTATTGCATTGGTGATGCATTTGCTCGTTTCAAAAGAATGAATGGTTTTAATGTCCTTTATCCAATGGGTTATGACAGCTTTGGTTTACCAGCAGAAAATGCTGCTATTAAATTCAAATCCCACCCAAAGAGATTCATAGATAAAGCGATTGAAAGTTTTGTTAAGCAACAAAAAGCTCTTGGGCTTAGTTATGATTGGTCAAGAATGATTATGTCTCATGACCCCAAATACTACAGGTGGGACCAGTGGATTTTCTTAAAGATGCATGAGAAAGGGCTCGTATATAAGAAAATATCAGCAGTTAACTGGTGCCCGAAATGTGATACTGTCCTGGCTAATGAGCAAGTCCATAATGGTAAATGTTGGAGGCATGCTGATACAGAAGTTGAGCCAAAAGAGCTTAACCAATGGTTCTTCAAGATAACAGATTATGCTGAGGAATTGTTAACTGATATTGAGAAATTAGTCGGCTGGTCTGAGGATGTCAAGCTGATGCAGCGCAACTGGATTGGCAAAAGTTATGGTATCACTTTAAAGTTTGAGGTTGTTGACGAAAAAGGAAAAAAGATTGATGAGATTGAAACATACACCACAAGAGTGGATACTGTTTATGGCATAACATATCTTGTCTTGGCAGCAGAGCATCCCAAGGTCATTGAATGGACAAAGGGAACAAAGATTGAGAAAGAGGTTAAGGAGTTTGTTTCTAAAGTGAAGAAACAAAGCATTATTGAGAGAACAGCAGAAGGAAAAGAAAAGAACGGCATATTTCTTGGAAAATATTTCATCAATCCATTCACAAATGAGAAATGCCCGTTGTGGGCTGCTGATTACGCCTTATATGATTATGGGACCGGCGCTGTTATGGCTGTTCCTACCCATGATCAGAGAGATTTTGAGTTTGCAAAAAAATACAAACTGCCATTAAGGGTTGTTATAAGCCCAGATGATTGGGAGCTGGATGTTGAAAAGATGTCCAGAGCTTATGTTGATGATGGGATTATGGTTAATTCTGGTGATTTCAATGGAATGAACAACAGGGATGCTATGGAAGACATTGCGAATTTCGCAGAGAAAAAAGGCTGGGGAAAAAGGACAACTAATTATAAATTAAAAGACTGGCTGATTTCAAGGCAAAGATTCTGGGGCTGCCCTATCCCTATAATATACTGTGACAAATGCGGCGTTGTGCCCTTACCTGAAAAAGACCTTCCTGTAAAGCTTCCTGAAGATTTCAAATTTGAGATCGGCAAAGGCAATCCATTGGAGCATTGCAGCGAGTTTGTAAATGCAAAATGCCCTAAATGCAGCGGGAAAGCAAAAAGGGAAACAGACACAATGGACACTTTTGTTGACAGCTCATGGTATTTCTTAAGGTATTGTGATGCAAATAATGATAAAGAGATATTTGACAAGAAAAAGGTCGCTTATTGGATGCCCATTGACATGTATATTGGCGGCAAAGAGCATGCAACCATGCATCTGATTTATTTTAGGTTCTTTACAAAATTTTTAAGAGATTTAGGATTATTGAAGATAGGCGAGCCTGCTCCAAATCTGTTTAATCAGGGAATGCTGCATAAAAATGGAGTGGTTATGAGCAAGAGCAAAGGAAATGTCGTTATCCCTGGAGAGATTGCTGAAAAATATGGGATAGATACCGCTCGCTTGTTTTTATTGTTTGTTGCTTCACCAGACAAGGATATGGAATGGAGTGATGAAGGGATTGAAGGAAGTTTTAGGTTTTTGAATAAATTCTTCAGTTTAATCAGTGAAAAGAAAATTACAGAAAAAATCAATGACAAAGAAGCCAGCAAATTGAACAAAGTTGTTAAAAATGTAACTGCCTGTTTTGGAGATATGATGTTCAGCAAGGCAATAATTGAGTTGATGCAGTTCACCAATTGGTTCACCAACAAAGAGGCTGTTTCAAAGGAATCTGCTGAGAAGCTTGTTTTGATGATGAGCCCCTTTACTCCACATATCTGCGAGGAGCTATGGAACAAGTTAGGCCATAAGGATTTTTGCTCTTTGGCAAGATGGCCAGCTTATGATGAAAGCAGGATTAACAGCAAATTAGATGCTTTGGAAGGGATAATAGGCAAGACCATTTCAGATATCAACAGTGTTTTGAGGTTAATAAAAGTTGAAAAGCCAAAACAGATTAAGTTGATAGTCAGCCCAAAATGGAAATATTCATTCTTGGGCATTTTCAAGAGCGAACTAGAGAAAACAAGGGACATTAAAGCTTTGATCGCTGCTTGTATGAAAGGCGAATTGAAAAAATATGGCGCTGACATCTCTAAGTTAATCCCTTCTTTTGTCAAGGATCCTTCTAAGATTCCTGCTGAAGTATTGAGCCAGGAGTTAGAGTTTAGCAATCTTAAGGAAAGCATCGAGCTTATTGGCAAAGAGTTTAACTGCGAAGTTATTGTAGAAAAAGCAGAGGAAAGCAAAGAAGAAAAAGGAAAGCAAGCAATGCCTGGAAAGCCAGCTATTATAATAGAATAACAATCTTTTTAAATTCAACCAGATTAATTGCATTTTGAGGTGGTTTAAATGAAGACAGGACTGATTATAGGCATTATATTGGGAGTAGTAGTCTTATTTCTGATTTTGTTATACAATTCACTAATAAGATTAAGAAACCAAGTCAAAAATTCATGGGCGCAGATTGATGTCCAGCTGAAGAGAAGAAATGACTTGATTCCCAATCTTGTAGAGTCTGTAAAGGGATATATGAAGCACGAAAGAGAGGTGTTGACAGAGATAACCAAGGCAAGAGCTGCAATGATGAAAGCAACGACAATGACAGAAAAAGCAAACGCGTCTAATATGATATCTGACACGTTAAAGTCTTTATTCGCTGTTTCAGAAAACTATCCCCAGCTAAAAGCTAATGAGAATTTCCTGCAGCTTCAGGAAGAGCTTACTGGCACAGAAAATAAGATAGCCTATTCAAGGCAGCATTATAACGACATTGTGATGGTTTTCAACACAAAGATCGAGACATTCCCAAATAACATCTTCACAAACATGTTAAGCTTCAAAAAAGAAGCCATGTTTGAGGCTGCAGAAGAAGAGAAGAAGAACATTAAAGTAAAGTTCTGATCCGGTGCTCTAAATGAAGATAATGTTCGATGAGGTCAGAAATAATAAGTTAAAATCTTTAATTCTTGTTTCTTTTTTTATACTCCTTATTGGCGTGCTTGGCGCGGTTATTGGCCTGGTTTACAATAGCCTTTTTTTAGGGCTGGTTATGGCAGTTATTTTTTCTATGATATACTCCCTTATCGGCTATTATTCTGGCAATTCGATGATCTTGGCAATGTCTGGCGCAAGGCCAGTTACAAAAAAAGAATATCCTTATCTTTACCATACAATTGAAGGCCTGGCAATCTCAGCAGGCATTCCTACTCCAAAAGCATATGTGATAGATGATTCAGCATTAAATGCGTTTGCAACTGGCCGCGATCCTAAAAACGCTTCAATAACAGTAACTACGGGTTTATTAAATGCTATGAACAGGCAGGAGCTTGAAGGGGTTGTTGCCCATGAGATGTCGCATATCAAAAATTATGATATAAGGTTTATGATGTTAACAGTAGTATTGGTTGGAATAATCACCCTTCTTAGTGATTTTTTGTTAAGAAGCTTCTTATACGGGGGCAAGAATAAAAGAGCTACAAAAAGCGCAGGTAGTTTTACAATTATCATAATTGTCCTAGCTGTGTTATTAGCTATATTGAGCCCAATAATTGGCGAGATGATCAAGCTCGCTATCAGCAGAAAAAGAGAATTCATGGCTGATGCAAATGGCGCAATACTCACTCGTTATCCTCCTGGCCTTGCAAGCGCTTTGAAAAAGATTGCAAAAGACCCTGATCCATTGGTAGACAAAGCAAACAAGGCAACCGCTCATCTGTTCATTTCAACGCCCTTCAGAAAAAAAAGTTTTGTTGCAAGCCTGTTTGCAACACACCCTCCAATTGATGAAAGGATAAAAAGGCTAGAATCTATGTAGCTAAAAATTAAACCTTATCTTTTTTCTTCTCTTGAATATCTTTTTGAGCAGTTCTAATCCTTTTTGCGCCCAATTTTTATTTATTACTGAAAACCCTTTTTGGTTTACCCAAATTATAGCTATTATCAGCAGTATAAGCAGACTAATGGCAATTATCTTGCCAATGATCCCTGAGTTTTTGCACATATCCCTTTTGCAGACGCCTGTAGCGCATTCATAATCATTATTGCACGGGTCTTTCGCTTGTTTTAGTTTTTGCCAGCCCTCGCTGCTGCAATACGAATCAATAGTAGAATGCCCGATGCTGATGCAGGTATCTCCCAATTCGCAGCCTTCTTTTCGAGTGTATGTGCAGATGCTATTAACACACTCTTCTGTTGTGCATGAATTCCCATCCGCGCAATCGCTATTTTTTGAGCATTCCTCCGCTCTGAGGCATCTATCGTCTATGCACATAGATCCTACTTTACATCCGCAATCATAGCAGCAGTCATCTCTTGTTTCGTTTATGCACTGCCCATCAAAATTGCAGTTCTTAACATTAAACTCCTGCGCATTGAATGACGCAGGATCTTCTAGATGTATGGGTGCCTTTCCTGACCCATAAAAGTATATATTAACCTCATCAAGCCCCTTGCTGGATTTTAGTGGAGTGATGCTGTTTACAACAACCTGGGATTTATCGCCAAATTCATAGCTCTCTCCGTCCTTCAGCACATCAGATTGTCCGTTGTTTAATCTGAATTTTACAGATTTTGCTGAATCTGAAACAATAAGCACTTCAAGAACATACATTCCATCGTCTGTTTTGTATATCTTGGTCTCGCCTTCATAAACCACATCTCTTAGGAAAATGCTTGATGCAGAGGCCATATCAACAGCCAGAAGTAATATCACAAATAAAGCCAATTTTTTCATTTTTTTTGTTAGTATTTGTAGATGTCAAAAACCACCCATCCGAGACGGGCGGCGAGATTTTAGCATGGCTAATAGTATTTATGTGGTTTTTGAGCATGCTCAGAAACTTACCATGCTACGAAAATTGAAAGCAAGCAAAGCTTGCCACTAATCACAGACTAAGTGGTAAGTTTCTGACATATATAAATTTATTGGAAAAATTTAAATAGGATGGCATCTTTCGTCATAAATCGGGGGTAAAATTGTTAAGTTCTCAGCTAGAGAGGATTAGAGAGAAACAGAGGAGTCTAAGAGAGCTAAGAATACAGAATTCTTTCGGTTTTAAGGAAAACACTCAAGAAGAGTTCAATAGGTATATTGATAATCTGCCAAGGGATGATCCATGCAAATACGCAACAGGTATCCACGGAATTGTCACTCTTTGCAATAATCCTCTTTTTCAGTGCAAATACCAGGGTGAGCCATACCAGTCATTAGTGAAATCTCCAAAAAGAGAATGTAAAAGAGAGAAGTTAGCGAAGATAGAAGGGCTATTAGCTTAAAGTTTTTTCTTATTCATAGTTCAAAAAATAACAATGGCGAG
>CAZKBD010000002.1:43044-60047 GCA_964550945.1 uncultured Methanosarcinales archaeon | reverse complement strand
TTATCTCAGAGCAAACCAGCGATTTCTGAGCATGCTCAAAAACATGCCCCGCACTTTAGTGCAGGGTCAGTTTTTGACATCTCTGGGCTGCATGAAAAATTAACAATAGCCAAGGTAAAAGCAGCTATTAAAAATGAAGGGAGCACAAAGAAGAATAGCGAGACCTGCATTGAAGAGCTTAGAAAAAAATGGGCGACTAAACTACCAGAATATGAAAAGGCGCTATCAGAAAGATTTGACAAGCTTGAGGTTTCTTTAAAATTTCTTGAGACTGAGCAGACGGTTATTATCTGGGGGTTTATACCTAAGAAGAAAGCTGATAATATGATATCTGCACTAAGTGTGGCTGCTAAAAATAAGGTGATTATCGAGAAGTTTGATATTGAGAAGGATGATAAAGTGCCAACAGCATTTGATAATCCAAGTCCAATTGATAGTTTCCAGTTTTTCCTTGATGTTTATGCTATCCCCAAATACAAGACAATTGACCCTACATGGTTTATTTCTTTTACGTTTCCTTTCTTGTTTGGATTTATGCTGGGGGATATAGGGTATGGGATAACGACATTGATTGTTGTCTGGATACTCAAGAAAAATATGCCTAGATTCTCCAAATTTTTGAATATAATCCTAATATCTTCAGCAGCCACTATCCTTTTTGGCTTGGTATTTGGGGAATTTTTTGGCGCAGAGATATATCCTGGCCTCATCAGCAGAAATCCTGAGCATAAGATTGAAACACTACTGATAACTTCGCTTGTAATAGGGGTAATACACCTAAATTCAGGGCTGATATCTGGCTTCAAAAACGAATTAGCAGAGCATGGATTTAAAGAAGCGTTCTACAAAAAGTTTGGGTGGATTTTTTTGGAGATTGCTGCAGCACTTTTAGGCATAAGCTACTCAAAACTCCTTCCTTTGCCTCATTTCATAGGGTATGCTGTTTTAATAGCCTCTATCTTGATAATATTCAAAGGAGAAAGAATAGAAGGATTAATAGAGATCCCAACTATATTTGCAAATATATTGTCTTATGCCCGGCTTATGGCTATAGGGCTTTCATCAGTAGGATTAGCGCTAATAGTCAATGAGTTTACCGGCCAAATGTTCAAGAATGGAGGTATATTTATAATTGTTGGAGTGCTGATACTTGTTATCGGCCACTTCATCAACCTGTTCATAGGGATATTTGACAGTTTTTTACAGTCATTAAGGCTTCATTATGTAGAGCTTTTTAGCAAGTTCTACAAAGGGGGCGGAATATTATACAAACCGTTTGGAAGAATAGATGGAGGAGAATAAAATGGTAACAGCAGATCCGGGAATGATTGCCATTGCTGCAAGCATAGCAATGGGTGCAAGTGCAATAGCTGCAGGAATTGGAGAAAGTAGGATAGGAGCTGCAGCTGTAGGGGCTATGGCCGAAAAAGAAGAGACATTTGGAAAAGGGTTAATCTTGACAGTGATCCCTGAAACAATATTGATATTCGGCTTTGTCATGGCTTTAATAATACTGGCAATGGCAAAATAAGATAGCTAAGAAGAGGAATTTATCAATGGGACTAGAGTCAATTAAGAAGGATATATTGGATAATGCTAAGAAAGAGACTGCAAGGATAGAAGCAGAGACAGCATTAAGAATCAAGGAGATAGAAGAAAGCTCAAATAAAAGGATTGAAGAGATAAAAGCAGAGATTGGAGAGTCTACAAAAAGAAGATTAGCCCAGATTACCAGCACAAAAACAGCAGAGGCAAAAGAAAATATCTCAATCTTGCTATTGGAAAAGAAGAGGGTGTTAATTGATGCAGCAATTTCAGAAGCCAAAATGGAGATAATAGGCAGCCATAATGAACAACTGCTGAAAAAACTCCTTGCAAAAGCAAAAAAAGAGCTAGGAGACATCGACAAGGTGTATTGCAGGAAAGAGGATATTCCACTTCTGAATGAAGTCAAGACCATCCCAAAAGATATTGGGGGCGGGATAATAGCAGAGAATAAAGACGGAATGATACAGATAGACTACTCGTATGATTCAATTCTTTCTGCTGTAAAAGACAAGCATTTGCAGGAGATTGCTGAGGCATTATTCAAATGAGTTCGCTAAACAACCTATGCGGCCAGGAGATTATGCTAGAAGAATCCCCTTATACCTACGCAAGAACAACAGCAATGCGCTCATTACTTATCCCTAAATCTAAGTATCCTCAATTTCTTAAGATGAGTATTGCTGAAATTTCTGTTTACCTCAGTGAAACTGAATATAAAAATGAGATCAGCGAGTTAGGGGTAGAGTTATCTGGAATAGAGCTGATAGAACAGGTCTTGCACAGGAATTTTACAAACACAATACAGAAACTAAAGAGAATATCTCCAGAAGAGTATAGAAGCTTGATAGATACTCATTTACTCCATTATGATATAGACAATCTAAAAACATTGATAAGGGCTAAATTTTATAAAATATCTGACAAAGAAGCCATGAAGCTCATTTTTCCAGTTGGCATCTTATCCCAAAAAGCTATCGAGCTCCTGATAAAAAAGGATAGTATAGAGGAATTGCTTAAATCCCTCCCGTATAATTTAAAAAAGGCGTATCCTAGATATAGGGAGCTTAAAACCAAAGACCTTATCAATATCGAGACCATGCTGGATGAGATTTATTTTGAAGAGCTGATCTCCTTTACAAAAAGGCTGCCTGAAGATGCAAAATTATTCAAGGAGTTCATTTATATCTTGGTAGAGACTGCTAACATATTGACCTTTTTCCGCCTTTTAAAAGAGAATATGGATATTAAAGATATCAGCCAGCACATGCTTTTTTTAGGTTATTGCGGGCCTTTATTGACTAAACTCGTGAAAGCAAAGACAAAAGAAGAAAGGGTAAGGATCATAGAAAAATCAAGATATAATGGATTTATCTCCCCTAAAGATATTGAAGATAATGGTTCACTAATCCCATTAGAGATTGCTCTTTATAGGTTTACATTTAATAAGGTTATGCATTTTAGTCACCAGGCTCCATTATCAGTATATAGCATACTAAGCTATTTATTTGCAAAAGAGATAGAGATTATGAACCTAAAGAAGATATTAAAGGCTAAGATATTGGGCATAAGCGCAGAGAAAGTAGAATCCCAATTGGTGGTCCTATGAAAAAGATTGCAGTTTTAGGCACAGAGTCATTCACATTAGGTTTTCAATTAGCAGGCATCAGAACGATTGTGAATATTCACGATACGAAAGATGTGCTTGATAATATCCATGCTCTTAGGCAAGATCCAAATATAGGGATAGTGATCACTGAGGAAGAGGTTATGGGAGCGCTAGATGGCAATGAAAAGGAAGAGATTGATGAATCAATTGAGCCGGTTTTCGTTACAATATCTCCAAAAGATAGCTCAGAAAGCATTCGTAAGCTTATTATAAAATCTGTAGGCGTAGACCTCTGGAAAGGTGGTTAGTAAAATGACAAACACAAAAGGAACATTATACCGTATAGCAGGGCCCGTAGTTACAGCAAAGGGCATTGACGCTAATATGTATGACCTTATAAGGGTAGGCAATGAGAACTTGATAGGAGAGGTCATACAAATAGATGGCAGCAAGACAATTATCCAAGTATATGAAGACACTTCTGGCTTAAGGCCCGGAGAGCCTGTTGTCAATACTCAAAATCCGTTAAGCATAGAGTTAGGCCCGGGATTGCTCACCAGCATATATGATGGTATCCAAAGGCCTTTGCCTGTACTTCAAAAAGAGCAAGGAGATTATATTTTTCGCGGCCTTGAATCGCCTGGCCTTGATCCAAAAAAGGAATGGGAATTTAAAGCGATTGTTAAAAAAGGGGAAAATGTAGCAGCAGGCCAGATAATAGGAGAGGTTGAAGAAACAAAAGGATTGTTCCATAGGGTAATGGTTCCTCCAAACAGCCATGGGAAACTAACAGATATAGAGTCAGGCTCGTACACTGTTAATGATGTTATTGGCAAGCTAGATGATGGGACAGAACTAAAATTGAAGCAGATATGGCCTGTAAGAAAACCAAGGCCAGTAACACAAAAGATAACTCCAAATATTCCCTTGATTACTGGCCAAAGAATATTTGATTCTCTTTTTCCACTAGCAAAAGGAGGAGTAGCAGCCATCCCTGGCCCTTTTGGCGCTGGCAAAACTGTAACTCAACAAAATCTTGCAAAGTGGTGCAATGCAGACATTATAGTTTATGTCGGTTGCGGCGAAAGAGGCAACGAAATGACTGAAGTGCTCATGGAATTCCCTCATTTAATAGATCCCAGGTCAGGCAATCCATTGATGGATAGGACTGTGTTAATAGCAAATACGTCAAATATGCCTGTTGCTGCACGAGAGGCTTCTGTTTATACAGGAGTCACAATAGCAGAATATTACCGTGATATGGGCTATGATGTTGCTATGATGGCTGATTCAACATCAAGATGGGCTGAAGCAATGAGGGAAATTTCTTCAAGATTAGAAGAAATGCCTGGTGAAGAAGGGTATCCTGCATACCTTGCTACAAGATTAGCGCAATTTTATGAGCGGGCTGGCAGGGTTAACACATTAAATAAAACATACGGAAGCGTGACTATTATAGGAGCAGTAAGCCCTCCTGGCGGAGATTTTTCTGAACCAGTAACTCAAAATACATTAAGGCTGGCTAAATCATTTTGGGCGCTTGATGCAAAACTTGCTCAAAGGAGACATTTCCCGTCAATCAATTGGCTCACCTCATATTCATTGTACCTTGATGCTTTGGAGCCATGGTATAAGGAGCAAGTTGGCGGGGAATTTAGGGGTTTAATCGTCGAATTTATGAGGATACTTCAAGAGGAAGAAAAACTCCTGCAGATTGTGCAGCTTGTTGGTTCTGATACACTTCCAGAAAGGGAGCAATTAACGCTTGAAGTAGCTCGTTTAATCAGAGAATTTTTTCTCCAGCAAAATGCTTTCCACGAAGTAGATACCTATTCGGAACTAAAAAAGACATATAGGATAATGAAATCTATCCTTAAGTTTAAGGAGTTGGGCGAGCAATATCTCTCTAAAGGAGTGAGGATCCAGAAAATTATTGAAACCAAATCTAAGAATGAGATAGGAAACGCCAGATTTGATAAAGATTACAATAAGGTTCTTGATAATGCAGAGAAAAATATGCAGCGTGAATTTGCTGCATTCGGGTGATTTTTATGAAGGAGTACAAAACAATTAATAAAGTAGCAGGTCCTTTGATTTTTGTTGAGAAAACAGATCCAATCGGATATGCTGATCTAGTTTCAATAAAATTGGATTCTGGCGAAGTAAAAAATGGGCAGGTTCTTGACACATCTGATGATATGGTGGTAGTCCAGATTTTTGAAGGAACTTCAGGAATAGGAAAAGGGGCGCATGTAAAATTTCTTGGCGAAATACTGAAGTTAGGTGTTTCTGAACATATGATGGGAAGAGTATTCAATGGAGCTGGAAAACCAATTGACTCTAAGCCAGCCATCATCCCAGAGAAGCGAATGGACATAATAGGCGCGTCTATAAATCCTTACTCACGGGATAGCCCGTCAGACTTCATCCAGACTGGAATCTCAACAATAGATGCAACTAACACTTTAGTAAGGGGGCAAAAGCTTCCATTGTTCTCTGGCGCAGGCTTGCCTCATAATGAGATAGCATTACAGATTGCGAGGCAGGCAAAGGTTGCAGGAGAAAAAGAGGAGTTTGTAGTGGTTTTCGTTGCAATGGGGATTACAAATGAAGAAGCCCAGTATTTTATTGATGATTTTAGAAAAACAGGAGCGCTTTCAAGATCAGTAGTATTCTTAAATCTTGCTAATGACCCTGCTGTTGAAAGGTTGATCACTCCCAGAATAGCTCTAACTACTGCAGAGTATTTTGCTTTTGAGAAGAATTATCACGTGCTGGTTATCTTGACAGATATGACTAATTATTGTGAAGCTTTGAGAGAGATTGGCGCAGCAAGAGAAGAGGTTCCTGGAAGAAGGGGCTATCCCGGCTATATGTACACTGACTTGGCTCAGCTTTATGAGCGCGCTGGTATAATAAAAGGCAAAAAAGGCTCTATCACTCAGATCCCGATACTTACTATGACTGGCGATGATATTACTCATCCAATACCGGATTTAACAGGGTATATAACAGAAGGCCAGATTGTACTTAGCAGGGAATTGCACCGCAAAGGAATATACCCCCCGATAGATATTCTTCCGTCGCTATCACGGCTTATGAATCTTGGGATTGGAAGCAAAAATACCAGAGAGGATCATAAATCTGTGTCTGATCAGATGTATGCAGCATATGCAGAAGGAAGAGACTTAAGGGGCCTTGTAGCAATTGTTGGTGAAGAAGCTCTTTCTCCAAGGGACAAGAGGCTGTTAAAATTTGCCGAGCGATTTGAGAAAGAGTTTGTGACCCAGAATAAAACTGAAGACAGGGCTATTCAACAAACATTAGATTTGGGATGGAAATTATTAGGAGGCATACCACCAGAGGATTTGACAAGAATAAGCCAGGAGATAAAGAACAAGTACTACAAGGCTAATGCAAATACAAGCGGAGCAAGCACAAGCAAGATCGCTCTTCACTTTAAAAAGCCACTAGAAGGAGGCATAGAAGAGGAGGAGCTAAAATAGAAGATGCGGCATGGCTCATAATATCAAACCAACAAGATCAGAATTAACAGAATTAAAAATAAAGATACGGCTTGTAAAAAGTGGTTATGCCCTCCTTAAAAAGAAACGAGACGGGCTAATCCTTGACTTCTTTGATATTCTTGCTGAGGTTAAAAAGCTGCGCTCAGGCATTATAGAAGGGCATAATTTAGCAAAAGAGAAGATGGGTATGGCAAGAATGATCGAATCAGACTTAAAGATAAAATCTTTGGCGCTGGCTGTTAGCAACCAACCAGAGATAGAGGTTGGGCAAAAAAACATCATGGGAGTTACAGTGCCCTATATCAGCAGCTTGAGCTTGCAAAAATCTATCTTGAATAGGGGCTACAGCATCTATAATTCTGCAGCTGTTGATGAAGCAGCAGAGGCTTACGAAAAAGTTGTAGAATATGTTGTACGAGCGGCAGAGGTTGAAACAAGCATGCGCAGGCTCCTAAAGGAAATTGAAAAGACAAAAAGGAGAGTGAATGCGCTTGAATTTGAAGTAATCCCTAATATGGAGAGAGCAAAGAATTTTATCCAGCTTCGCTTGGAAGAGGTAGAAAGAGAAAACCTATTTAGGATGAAGAGAATAAAAAAGAAGGCTAAAAGATGAGATTCTCTTTATGGATCAAACAACCAAAAGTCAAATTCTGGTCATATCTCATAATAATAAAAATTATCATTGTTCTGTTGTTTATTATTAGTTTAGTGTATTTTCTTAATCGATTCAAATAACTGCTATTCTGCCTGTTTACTTAAAAAAACGATTATCAACTTGCAAACAAAATTAAAAATCCCGTTAATTATTGTTTTGTTAGGGCTAGAGGGATGAAGAAAGAATAAAACTTATTTTGATTAATAAATGTGGGGCCTTTCAATTCCTAAAGCAACATATGCGGATTCTAACGCTCCATCAACTCCACTAAAATAGCCCCTATAGAGCCTCCTAGCTTGCAAAAATTGTGGATCTATTTTTGATGCGCCATAAACATTACCTAAGGTACTACTCAGTTCAGCTAAGGCTACTAATGCTGCTGTGATATCTGTGCTGTCTCCTGCAGTAAGAACATCTTCTACTGTCTGGTGCAGAGTTTCATGGCTAGACCTTTCTGACTTTACTCTCCCGGTAAAAGCACTTATAACCCTACCATGAGTTTGACTAAATTGATTAGCTAATTCCGAAGCTTGTTGTGCAGTTAATCCTGGCATTGACTCATCGAGAATATATGTTGGTTCATATAGATTTGCATTAAAGATAATCCCACATAAAACTCCAAAATCAAAATATTTTTATATTATTCATGATTCTAATATGAAAAAAATGATTGAATTTAAAGGAAAGGTCTTGATTATTGGCTACGGGTCTGTTTCTAAATGCACGCTTCCTTTGCTGGAGAAGCATATAAAAATCCCGCATGGAAATATTACTTTAATTGATTTTGAAGACAAAAAGCACGAGCTTAAAGAATGGATAAAGAAAGGAGTAAGATTCTTCCAGAGAAAAGTCAGCCCAGAAGAATTGGATCATATCCTATCAGAATTTCTGAAAAAAGGAGACTTATTGATAGACCTTGCATGGAATATAGACTGCTGCGAGATTGTAAAATGGTGCCATGATCATGAAGTGTTGTATGTGAACACGTCTGTTGAGCAGTGGGATCCAAAAGAAAAAATTTATTCGGCCTCCCCATATGAGAAGTCATTGTATTATAGGCAGATGAGGCTAAGAGAGTTGACAAAAAACTGGAAGGATGCAACTACTGCAGTTGTTGACCACGGTGCAAATCCTGGCTTGATCTCACACTTCACTAAACAAGCTTTAGTGGATATTGCGCATAAGCTTATTAGCGATAAGAAAGTTTCTAAAGAAGAATCAGAAAAATTACTCAAGTTAATAGAGTCAAATAATTTTGGAGAGCTGTCTATGAAGCTGGGCGTTAAGTCAATTCACTGCTCAGAAAGAGACACCCAACTAACAAGCAAGCCAAAAGAGGTTGATGAATTTGTTGGCACATGGAGCATTGAAGGGTTAAGGGAAGAGGGGACTGCTCCAGCAGAGATGGGTTGGGGAACCCATGAAAAACACCTTCCTAAACTAGCACATATACCCCCAATTGGGCCTAAGAATCAGATATTTCTGGCGCAGATGGGCATCAACACATGGGTAAGGTCTTGGATACCTTATCACGAGATTGTTGGCATGGTTATAAGGCATGGAGAGGCATTTGGGATATCTGACAGGTTCACTGTCTTGAAGGATGGAAAACCAATATACCGGCCAACAGTGCATTATGCATATATGCCTTGCCATGAAACAATTGTTTCGCTACATGAGTTAAGGTGCAGAAATTACGAGATGCAGCCAAAACTAAGGATAATGTCTGATGAGATTACGTCTGGTGAAGATATTCTTGGGGCATTAGTGATGGGCCATGTATACAACTCATGGTGGACAGGCAGCATAATGAGTATAGAAGAAACAAGAAAGATACTGCCCAGCCAGAATGCAACAACAATACAAGTTGCAATTGGCATTGTGTCTGCAGTTTTGTGGATGATTGAAAATCCATCCAAAGGGCTTTGCCTGCCAGATGATTTGCCTCATGATTATATCCTTAAGATTGCCAGGCCTTACCTCGGAAAATTTTTATCCATGCCTTCTGATTGGACTCCATTAAAGAATAGGAAGATTTTTTTTAAGGAGAATCCTGAGAGCAGAGCTGATGAAGATGATGCATGGCAGTTTAAGAATTTCTTGTTCGTGCCATAACAAGATAGATGGTGAACAAAATGGGAAATAAGAATGATGATAAAGAAAAAACAGAAGAGTTTAAACAAGTTATAAAAAAAATTGCAGAAGAGCATGGCACTCCTGTTTTTATTGTTGATCATGAAAAGATTAGGCAGAACTACAAAGAATTAAAGGATAATCTCCCAAGAGTCCAGATTTATTATGCAGTAAAAGCGAATACAGACCAAGAGATAATAAAAACATTGTATAAATTAGGCTCAAGCTTTGATGTTGCTTCAATGCCCGAATTCCTGCTAGTGAATGAAAACATAAAACATTTGCCTAAAAAAGAGCAGCAAGACTTTATTTGGGACAAGATAATCTATGCCAACACAATAAAGCCAGTTGAAACATTGGAGGCATTAAACCCCTATAAGCCATTAGTCACTTATGACAACATCGAAGAGTTAAAGAAAATAAAGAAGCATTGCCCTAATGCAGGATTAGTATTAAGGATAAGGGTGCCAAACACTGGATCAATGGTCGAACTTTCATCAAAGTTTGGAGCTAATCCAGGAGAAGCTGTTGATCTTATAGATGAGGCATTCAAGCTGGGATTAGTTGTTGAAGGCATTAGTTTCCATGTTGGCAGCCAATGCACAAATTTTGAAAATTATGCCCAGGCATTGCAGCTTTCAGCAAATATCTTCAAAGAAGCTGAATCACGCGGCCACAAGATAAAGATACTTGATATTGGAGGGGGGTTTCCAGTAAAATATCATCCTAAAGTGCAATCATTCAGGACGCTTGCAAAAAAGCTTAATGCTGAATTTAAGCGCTTATTCCCAGATGATATAGAAATCCTTGCAGAGCCAGGTAGATTCATAGTTGCCACTGCCTGCACTCTTGTTGTAAAAATAATTGGAAAAGCTATCCGTGATGGAAAAACATCTTATTATCTAAATGATGGTGTATATCACACATTCTCGGGGATAGTATTTGACCATTGCAAATATCCTATAAAATCATTCAAAGAGGGAGAAACTCAATTATGCGCAACATTTGGCCCAACATGCGATGCATTTGACACCATATCACTTGCAGATGAGCTGCCTCCAGATCTTGAGATACATGACATGTTATATGCAGAAAATATTGGAGCTTATAGCATTGCATCATCAACATATTTTAATGGTTTCCCGCCAGCAAAGGTTGTGCATATAAACAAATAGGTGGATTCGGAATATAATTATTGGTTCTTGATTGGCAGGTTAGATACAAAAAACAAAAACCTTTATAAATAGTCGTAGATTCACAAAGCCAAACAGTATTTAAATGGTTTAAATACTCATCATAATCAAGCCTGAAAAGAAGCTTTTTCAGTACAAATAGTAAGTTTATACACATATTTGTTTCTAATAAATGCTTCAATAAAAGGCTTTTTTGAATGAAAAACAAACTATAGCTGTATATTATAGTGCTAAAATGCCTCAAAGCAGAAAACCAAGAAGCGGAAGTATGCAGTATTGGCCTAGGAAAAGAGCCAAAGAGATTAGAATTAGATCATGGGCTAAATCAAATGATTCTAAGATGCTGGGATTTATGGGTTATAAAGTCGGGATGACTCACCTCATAGTTAATGACAACAGGCCAAATTCATTGACAAAAAACACCGAGATTTCATTTCCAGTGACAATCATTGAGTGTCCATCGATAAAGATTGCTTCTATACGCTTCTACAAAAATACAACAAATGGTTTAAAAGCTTTTTCTGAGGTTTGGGCTGATAATCTTGATAAAGAGCTAAAAAGAGCCATAATAATTCCAAAAAGCACAAAGAAAATTGAGGACGTTAAAGATTATGATGATATAAAGCTGATTGCAAACACCCAGCCAAGACTGACTGGTATTGGCAAGAAAAAGCCAGACTTATCAGAGATTGCAATTGGAGGAAAAAAAGAAGGCAAACTGGCATATGCAAAAGAAAAATTAGGCAAAGAAATTAGCATTGAAGAGATTTTTAAAGAAGGTCAGCAGCTTGATTTCCATTGCATAACTAAAGGAAAAGGTTTTCAGGGGCCTGTAAAAAGATTTGGTGTCCATCTAAGGAGCCATAAATCTGAAAAGAGTGTAAGAAATCCTGGCTCACTTGGGCCATGGTGCGGCCAAGGCCATGTTATGTATAGGGTTGCCCATGCAGGAAAAATGGGCTATCATCTCAGAACAGAATATAATAAACAATTACTGAGGATCAGCAACAAAGTAGAAGAGATAAATCCAAAAGGCGGCCACATAAAATATGGCATAGTGAGAAACAATTATATATTAGTCAAAGGTAGCATTGGCGGACCAAGAAAAAGATTAGTCAGATTCAATTGCGCAATCAGGGAGAATAAGAAAATTACAAAGGAAGCTCCTCCAGTGAGATATATCAGCAAATGAGACTTGCAGTATACAACTTAAATAATGAAAAAGTAAAAGAGATTAATTTACCTAGACAATTTAATGAGCAGCCAAGGCCAGATTTAGTGAGAAGAGCTGTTTTGGCTGTGCAAAGCCATAAAAGGCAGCCATATGGTGCAAAGCCAGAAGCTGGAAAACGAGCATCAGCAGTTCTGTCCAGAAGAAGGCGCGACTATCGTGGCTCTTACGGCTTGGGGATCTCAAGAGTTCCTCGAAAGATATTAAGCAGAAGAGGAACAAGGATGAATTGGGTAGGGGCTTTTGCGCCTGGCACTGTGGGTGGAAGAAGAGCCCATCCTCCAAAGGCAGGCAAGATTTATTGGCAAAGGATAAACAAGAAAGAAAGAAGAAAAGCAATCAGAAGCGCATTGGCTGCTACTATCATCAAGAGCCTGTAAGCGAAAGGGGCCACATCGTGCCTGTAAGCTATCCATTTATTTTAGACAATGATTTTGAAAATCTCGATAAAACAAAGCAAGTCATAGAAACTCTAGAAAAGATTGGCTTAAAAGAAGAGTTGGAAAGATCAAGCAAAAAGAGGATTAGGGCAGGAAAAGGAAAGATGAGAGGAAGGAAATATGTAAAAAAGAAAGGGCCTTTAATTGTTGTTGCAGACGAATGCAAACTATTAAAGTCAGCATCTAACATACCTGGTTTGGATATTGTCAAAGTCAAAGAGTTAAACGCTGAGCTATTGGCTCCTGGCGCAGATATAGGCAGGTTAACCCTATTCACGCAAAAAGCCATTGAGCAATTAGAAAAAGAAAAGTTGTTTATCTAAAATGGACCAATTCGAAGTAATAAAATACCCATTATCAACAGAAAAATCGATAAGGCTTATGGAATCTGAGAATAAGTTAGTCTTTGTAGTAGACAGAAAAGCTAACAAAAAAGACATCAAGGAAGCGATTGAAACTATGTTTAAGGTGAAAGTTAAATCAGTAAATACGCTTATTGACCCAGAAGGCAATAAGAAAGCTTATGTCAAATTTTCAGAAGAGACGCCTGCTATCGACATTGCTACTCAACTTGGCCTGATGTGATTAAGATGGGAAAGAACCTAATACAACAAGCAAGAGGAAAAGGAGGCCCAAGATATAGGGCTCCAAGTTTCAATTACAAGGGAGAAAGCAAATTCAGATCTGACTCTCTTGCAATAAACGGAGAAATTGTTGATATCATACATTGCCCCGGCCATAACAGCCCATTAATGGAGATAAAATATGAAGACGGCAAGGCTGGGCTATTACAAGCTCCAGAAGGTATCAGCGTTGGCGACACAATCAACAGTGGTGAAGATGTGTCAATTAGAGTGGGCAATATTCTGCCTTTAAAGAGTATACCTGAAGGAACAGAGATTTATAATATTGAGAGCAATCCAGGAGACGGAGGCAAATTTGTAAGAAGCAGCGGAGGGTTTGCAAAAATAGTAACCAAGCTTAAAGAAGGCGTTGTAGTCAGGTTGCCATCTAACAAAAATAAAAGTTTCAGGCCTGAATGCAGGGCAATTATCGGTATAATATCCGGCTCAGGAAGAACAGAAAAACCATTCGTAAAAGCTGGAAATAGGTATTACAAGATGAAATCCAAGAACAAGTTATGGCCGCAAACATCAGGAACTTCAATGAACGCTGTTGACCATCCATTTGGAGGTTCTAGTTCCGCGCATAAAGGAAGGCCAACTCAATCTGCAAGAAACGATCCTCCAGGAAGAAAAGTTGGCAAGATAGCGCCAAGAAGAACCGGAAGGAAG
The DNA here is from genome assembly GCA_964550945.1 of uncultured Methanosarcinales archaeon. GTDB lineage: Archaea > Nanobdellota > Nanobdellia > Woesearchaeales > CAZKBD01 > CAZKBD01. The sequence goes on along the minus strand of CAZKBD010000002.1, from coordinate 46,419 downwards.
AGTAGGTAAAAATGGTGAAAAAAGAATTTAGCTACCGTGGAAAAACTTTGCCAGAGCTGCAGAAATTAAGCACCAATGAGTTTATTGGGCTTCTTCCAGCTAGGCAGAGAAGGTCATTAAAGAGGGGATTTAGCGACCAAAAGAAAAAATTGCTTGAGAATATCAGAAACAAAAGAGAGGGCGTAGAAACCCATTGCAGAGACATGATAGTAATCCCTGAGATGGTAGGCGCAACAATCAAAGTGCATCAGGGAAAAAGTTTTACTCCAGTTACCCTATTAGACGAAATGATCGGCCACTATTTAGGTGAATTTGTGCTGACAAGAAAAAAGGTGAGTCATAACGCGCCAGGTATCGGTGCTACAAGAAGCAGCGCAAGCATATCTGTGAAATAAAATGAGCTACTCATATAAAAAATACGATAAAGAGAGGATGGCAAGAGCGTGCGCAATAGCTTTGCCTGTTTCGACAAAGCAGTCTGTAGAGCTATGCAGGTTCATTCGCAATAGGACAGTAAAAAAAGCAAAAGAACTTTTAAATGGGGTTGCGCAGCTAAAGACCCCTGTTCCTTTCAGAAGGTATATAATGGATTTAGGCCATAAAAAAAAGATCGGGCCTGGAAGTTATCCTGCAAAAGCCGCAAAGGAATTTTTGAAATTGGTGGAGGGAGTTGAAGCTAATGCCCAGTTTAAGGGCCTAAATACTAACAATTTAGTTATTATCCATATAAAAGCAGACAAATCAAGCAAGACGTGGCACTTCGGAAGAAAACGAAGAAGGCAAATGAAAAGAACCAGTTTGGAATTGGTAGTTGAGGAAAAAAAGGCGCCAGAAGAGAAAAAAGGCAAAGAAAAGGAGAACAAAAAAGATAAAGGAGCAAAAAAATGATTGAGAGGAAGTTTATTGCGCAAAGGATCAAAGAGTTCCAGATACAGGAATACATGGGTGAGAACCTGAAAGGCGCCGGCCACAGCCACACAAAATTAGTCAGGACTCCTTTAGGAGAAAAAGTGATACTTTCTGTTTCAAGGCCAGGGTTAGTTGTAGGCAAAAAAGGCCAAAATATCAAGCAGCTTACAAAGAATTTAAAAAAGAAATTTGGGCTTGAAAATCCTCAGATAGAGATAAGCGAAGTCGAGAACATCGGTTTAGATGCCAATATAACGGCTCAGAGAATAGCAGATTCGCTTGAGAAGTTTGGCACAAACAGATTCAAAGCAATTGGCCATAAGGCGATGAGTGATTCAATGAACGCCGGCGCTTTAGGCATAGAGATTGTCATTAGCGGGAAGATTCCAAGCGCAAGGGCAAAAAGGTGGAGATTTTACTCTGGTTATTTGAAAAAATGCGGCGACATTGCTATAACTGGTGTTAAGGTAGCATATGCAAGCGCAAAATTGAAGACAGGCATAGTCGGCGTTAAAGTTAAAATCATGCCGCCAGACATAAAGCTGCCTGACAGTATAACGCTTGTTGAGGAAGAAAAGAAGGAAGAAAAAAAAGAAGAAGCCCCTAAAAAAGAGGAGAAACACGTAGAGGAAAAGAAAGATGAAGATAAAGGAAATACGGGAACTGAGTAAAGAGGATTTGAATATCAAGCTCATAGAGCTGAAAAAAGAGTTGATTAAGCAAAATGCTCAGATAAGTACAGGAACTACCCCAAAAAGTCCTGGACAGATAAAGCAAATAAAAAAGACCATCGCTAGGATCATGATGGTTTTAGGCCAAAAGGAGCGTACTAATGAGTGAGGTTTGTATTAAGTGCGGATTACCACAAGAGCTATGTGTCTGTGAAATAATAGCTAAAGAGAGCCAAAAAATCCAAGTGTATTTAGAGAAGAAGAAATTTGGGAAGGTAAATACAGTGATTGAAGGGATAGATGGAAAAGAGATTGACTTCAAGGAGTTGACAAAGAAACTGAAAAACAGGTTTGCATGTGGTGGCACAGCAAAAGGCGGAAGGATAGAGCTGCAAGGTGACCATATGTACAAAGTAAAAAATATATTGGTAGAGATTGGCTTCGCACCTGAAACAATTGAATTCAAATAAAAAATGGATGAAGACCTGCTGAGAGGCGAATTTATAGGCCTCTATGTAAAACTTAAAGGAAAAGATATCCAAGGAAAGATACTAGACGAAACAAAAAATATGTTTTTAATCGAAACAAAGGAAGGTAGGAAAAAAGTGACCAAAAAAAATAGCTCATTTGAAGTTTTCATTGATAACAAATCATTTTGTGTAGATGGAAAAAGGCTTGTTTTTAGGCCGGAAGAAAGGATCAAGGTAAAATGGTGATTCGATGAAGGTAAAAACCCCAGATAAAAAATGTGAAGATAATAATTGCCCATTTCATGGTAACCTAAAAACTCGAGGGATGAGCTTTACTGGAGTTGTGATATCTGACAAGATGCGCAGAACTTGCACAGTAGAGTGGGAAAGAAGAAATTACCTGAAAAAATACGAAAGATACGAAAAAAGAAGAACAAAGATAAAATCCCATAATCCTGATTGCATAAACGCCAAAAATGGCGATATTGTCAAAATAATTGGTTGCAGGCCTTTGAGTAAGACAAAAAATTTTGTGATAGTTGAGAATTTAGGGCCTAAAAAAGGATTTAAAGAAAGAATTGAAGCTTTGGAAGAATCCAGGGTAAAAATCGAAAAGAAGGAGAAAGAAGAGTCAAAAGAAAATGCTACCATTGAAGGCTAAAGTTACACGGGCATTGCCTGTTGGAAGTGAAGTTGGCGCATGCGATAATTCAGGAGCCAAAATAATCAGGATAATTAGTGTTATAGGCCAAAAAACAGTTAAGGGCAGAAGATCTGCTGCAGGAGTTGGCGATCTGATTTTAGCTTCTGTTAGAAAAGGCAGGCCTGATATGAGAAAACAAGTTGTCTATGCGATAATTGTTAGGCAAAAAAAAGAGTACAGAAGAGCAGATGGCATAAGGATTAAGTTTGAAGATAATGCTGCTGTTGTACTAAAGGATGAAAAAGGGACTCCTAAAGGAACCCTGCTAAAAGGCCCAATTGCAAAAGAAGCCTGCGAAAGATGGGGGAGTGTAGCTAAGATAGCTAAGGTAATAGTATGAGAAAAAAATTTTCATCAAGCTGGAAAAGCAGCAAACAGCCAAGAAAACAGAGGAAGTATAGGTACAATGCTCCCCTGCACATAAGGCACGATTTTATAAGATCGCATCTTTCAAAAGAGTTAAGGGCTAAATACGGAAAAAGGAATATGGGCCTTAAAAAAGGGGATAAAGTAAAGATATTAAGAGGGGAATTCAGGAAAAAGGATGGGAAGATAGAACGGGTAGATTTGAAAAAAACTAAGGTGTACATCACAGGCATGGAGAAGATCAGAAAAGATGGGA
>CAZKBD010000002.1:16726-43034 GCA_964550945.1 uncultured Methanosarcinales archaeon | reverse complement strand
CTAAAACTCTGATACCACTAGAGCCATCAAACTTACTGATCTTAGAATTAAACATGGATGATAAGAACCGGCAGAAGATTTTGGAGAGAGGTAAAAAATGAGCCACATGAAAAGATTGTGCATGCCAAAAACCTGGCGAATAAAAAGAAAAGGAATCATATATGTCGTAAAGCCTAAGCCTGGTCCTCATTCATTAAATGGAAGCATGCCCTTGGGGATCATACTAAGAGACGTACTGAAATATGCTAAAGACATGAGGGAAGTTAAATTTATTCTCCAGAATAAGATAATCCTTGTTGATGGAAAAAGAAGAAAAGATTACCGGCTCCCTATCGGCTTGTTTGATGTAATCAAAATGCCTGATACTGAGGAATCTTTTAGGGTTGTTTTAGACAAAAAAGGCAATATCAAATTGATCCAGGATAAGATTGCAGACAAACTTTGCAAGATAGTTGGTAAAGGCAAAGTTAGTGGAAAAACTCAGCTAAGATTAAATGATGGAAAAAACATTTTAGTTGAAAAAGACGATTATAAAGTTGGAGATAGCTTGTTTCTCAGTTTGCCTAAGTTAGAGATTAAAGAACACGTCAAGCTTGAGAAAGGTGTTTTGGTGTATCTTATAGGCGGAAAGCATACCGCTGAAACTGGAAAGGTTGAGGATGTTAGCTCAGATAAGATAACTTACAAGAGCAGCAAGAATACTCCAGTAGAGACGCTCAAAAAATACTCTTTCCCTATTGGTAAGGAAACTAGCCTAATCAAGATAAAATGAATCCTATGAAAACTGTCAAATTAGAGAAAATAACATTAAACATCGGAACTGGAAAAGACCAGGCTCAATTAGAGAAAGGAATAGTCTTACTGAAAAATATAACTGGGATTAATCCTGTAAAGACAGTTTCCGATAAAAGGATACCTGATTGGGGTATAAGGCCTGGTTTGGCTATCGGTTGCAAGATAACATTAAGAGGTAAAAAAGCAAAAGAACTTCTTAATAGGCTGCTGGATGCAGCAAGTCGCACCTTAAAGAAAGGGCAATTTGATAATGAAGGCAATGTAGCTTTTGGCATTCCTGAATATATTGATATAACTGGAGTTAAATATGATCCCAAAATCGGAGTTATGGGATTAGAGGTATGCATTAGTTTAGAAAGAAATGGTTTTAGGATCAAAAGGCGAAGCATAAAGAAAAGGAAGATACCAAGAAGACACAGGATTACTAAAGAGGAATCGATAGAATTTATGACAAAGGAATTTGGTATTAAGATAGGTGAAGAAGAATGAGTTACAGTTCACATACTAAAGTATTGAAGCAGTTAAGAGCAAAGCCAACCAAGCTTAAAAGATATGCCAAATTTAACTGCCCGAAAGAGAGGAAAACTGGATTTAGTGCAAAGAGATGCAGGAGATGCGGCAGAATCGGAGCGCATATAAGCAAATATGGTCTGGAGCTTTGCAGGCAATGCTTTAGGGAAATAGCCCCTAAAATAGGGTTCAAAAAATATAGTTGAGGTAAAAATGTTAAACGACCCATTAGCTAATGCTTTATCAGCGATACTTAACAGCGAAAAGGTAAGCAAGAAAGAATGCCTAATCAAGCCTATATCCAAACTTATTAAAGAAGTCTTTAAATTAATGAATGAGAACCTGTATATAGGCGAATTTAAGGAGATAAGCGACAACAAAGGGGATATACTCAAGGTAAGTTTGCTAGGCAGGATAAATATGTGCGGCGCAATTAAACCGAGATACTCTGTAAAGAAGGGCGGATTTGAAATGTTCGAAAAAAGGTATCTTCCTGCTAAAGGATTTGGTATTATTATTGTATCAACGCCAAAAGGCATCATGACTCATACCCAAGCCAAGGAAAAAGGGCTTGGCGGGGTATTATTAGCTTATTGTTATTAAGATGAAAGGCAAAGAAAAGAATATCGGAGCAGAAATTGAAATTCCCCATGGTACTTCTGTTTCAATAGATAAGGATATAGTAAATATTAAGGGGCCTAAAGGAGAAGTGAAAAAAAGATTAGTATACCCAAATGTGGCCCTGGATGTGAATGGCAATAACTTATCTATCCAAGTAAAAAAATCCTCAAAAAGAGAAAAGAAGATTGTTGGATCGTTTAAAGCCCATATCAAGAATATGATAAGGGGCGTAAATGAGGGATGCATATACAAGCTAAAGATCTGTGCCGGCCATTTCCCAATGAATGTCTCTGTCGAAGGAGATAAATTTGTTGTAAAAAATTTCTTGGGAGAGAAGGTGCCAAGAGTCTTGAAGATTAAGCCAAGAGCTAAAGTTGCTGTTAGCGGCGATATCGTGACAGTAGAAGGGATTGATATAGAATTAGTCAGCCAAGTTGCAGCTGATATAGAATTGCTGACAAGAAGAACAAGATTTGATACACGAATTTTTCAGGACGGAATTTTTATCATTAACAAGAATGGTGAGGATATCAAATGAACCATCTGGAATTAAGAAGGGCCATGAAAAAAAAGAAGCCGGATTTTGTCAGAGAGGACTCCCATAAAAGGAAGAAGCTAGGCATTGAATGGAGAAAGCCTAAAGGAGTTCACTCAAAGATGAGGCATGGATTTGGCGGCCGCAGCAAATGTGTTAGTTCAGGTTATAGGTCACCAGTTTCTGTCAGGGGTTTAGACAGAAGCGGATTAAAAATAATATTTGTTTCCAACTTAAACGATCTTGACAACATAGATAAGAAAAAAGAGGGCATCATAATATCTGCCTCGGTTGGCAAGAAGAAGAGGCTTGACTTGTTGAAAAAAGCTCTTGAAAATAGCATCAAGGTTTTGAATTTCAAAGATGCTAACTCAATAGCAATAAAAATTGAGGAAGACTTCAAGAAGAGGGTTGAAAAGACAAAAAGCCTCAAAGAGAAAAAGAAAGAGAAGGAAAAAGAGCTTAAGAAAAAAGCAAATGAGAAAGATGAAAAGAAGGAAGGGCTTGCTGAGAAGATAGAAAATGAAGAAGAGAAGGTAGCAAGAGAGAAACAAGAGAAGGACAAGCTATTAACCAAGAAAGATGCTGAGTGATCATAATGAAACTAAACACCCAAAAAAGGCTGGCTGCTCAAATCCTTAAGTGTTCACCAAAAAGGGTTATATTTGACCAAGCCTCATTAGAGGATATCAAGGAATCAATTACAAAAGCAGACATCAGGGGCCTCATTAATGATGGAGTTATCACAAGAAAACAAAAGAAAGGCATTTCGAGAGGAAGGGCCAGAAAAAGAGCAATACAAAAAAGAAAAGGCAGGCAGCAAGGCCCAGGCAGTAGGAAGGGAAAGAAGACTTCAAGATTACCTAGGAAAAGATTATGGATGAATACAATAAGATCACAAAGAGACCTTATAAGAAGGCTCAAGCAAAAAGGAGTTATTTCAAAACAATCTTATAGGGAGCTTTATCTGAAATGCAAAGGTGGGTTTTTCAGAAGCAGAAGGCATATTAAGTTATACTTGCAAGAACGTGGTTTAAAATGAAACAATCAAGAACTAATCCTGTGCAATTCAGGAGAAAACGAAAAGGGTTGACTAATTACAAGAAAAGATTAAAGTTATTGCTTTCAGGCAAAAGAAGATTAGTAATTAGAAAATCGCTAAAAAACATTCTTGCGCAGGTTGTGGAGTACACTCCTCAAGGAGATAAAGTAGTGTTATCAGCCCATTCTTCTGAGCTGGACAAATTCGGATGGAAAGCCGGCAAAGGAAATGTTCCTGGAGCATATCTCACTGGCCTTTTGTTGGCAAAAAGAGCAAAAGAAAAAGGCTTGAATGATTTTGTGCTTGACATGGGTTTCAACAAATCAGTAAAAGGCAGCAGGATTTATGCTGTTATAAAAGGCGTTTTTGATGTGGGGATAAATGTTCCTCATTCAGCTGATATCCTGCCATCAGAAGATAGGATTAAAGGCGATCACATCAAGAAGTATGCTGGCCTTATGAAAAAAAACCACGAAGAGTATAAAAAAATGTTCAGCCTCTATTTAAAAAATAATGTTGATCCAGAAGATATCGGAAAATTGTTTGAAGAGGCTAAGAAGAAGATACTAGGTGTGAAATAATGGCAGACGAAAAAGATACCGAAGAGGTTATTATCCAAGAGATTGAAAAGAAGGAAGTAGAAACTAAAATAGTCAGCTCATTTGATAAAGAAGCTTGGAAACCGAGGACATTGTTAGGTAAAAAAGTGAAAAACGGCGAGATAACAAACATTGCAGAGATATTAGACAACGGATTAAAGATAATGGAGCCCGAAATAACTGATGCGCTTTTGCCAAATATGACTACCGAATTGATGCTGATTGGCCAATCCAAGGGAAAATTTGGTGGCGGCCAGAGAAGAGTTTTCAAGCAGACCCAGAAAAAGACGCAGGAAGGCAATAAGCCAAAATTTGCAGCATTTGCTATTGTAGGCAATGAAGACGGTTATATCGGGATAGGCTATGGAAAATCCAAAGAAACCGTTCCTGCTCGAGAAAAGGCAATTAGAAATGCTAAATTGAATATTATCAAGATAAGAAGAGGATGTGGAAGCTGGCAGTGTGGATGCAAGCAGCCTCATACCATTCCATTTGGAGTGACTGGGAAATGCGGTTCTGTAAGGATTAAGCTGATGCCTGCTCCTAGAGGCACTGGACTAACGATTGAAAAAGAATGCCAAAAGATTATGAAAGCTGCTGGCATAAAAGATATATGGTCCAAGACAAGAGGGCAAACAAGAAGCAAAATAAACATGATTTATGCATGTTATGATGCATTAAAAAATCTTATATTGACAAAAGTCCCTTCTAAAACTTTCAAAGATCTAGGGATAATAGAGGGATTCAAAGATAGCAAAGAGAAAGAGAGCAAAGAAAATGAGTAAAATAGCTGTTATACGGATTAGAGGGAATATAGGTGTCAAAAAAACCGTAAAGGACACTTTGGATATGCTGCACTTGTATAGAAATAACTCCTGTGTTATTCTTGATGACAAGCTGGAGATTTTAGGCATGGTGAAGAAGGCCAAGGATTATATAACCTATGGTGAAATTGATGATGATGTTCTTAAATTATTGATTGAAAAACGAGGCCAAAAATCCAAGGATAAAGATGGAAAAGAAGTGATGAAGAAATTCTTTAGATTAAGCCCGCCAAGAAAGGGTTTTGAAAGAAAAGGCATTAAGATAGGTTTTAACGCTGGTGGAGCCTTAGGGTATAGGGGCAAAAAGATCAATGATTTGATCAAGAGGATGATCTGATGGTAGTCAGAAAAAGAAAAAAGAATTCAAGGCAGCATGGCTCAACCACTCATGGATGGGGTGCCATGAAAAAACATCGAGGAGCAGGAAACAGGGGAGGACGGGGCCTAGCTGGTACAGGAAAAAGAGCAGACCAGATGAAACCACTCCACTGGAAAGAAAGGTATTTTGGTAAATTGGGCTTTAGGCCAGGCGGCAATAAGGAAGAGATTAAGACTATCAATATAGGGTATATTGATGAAAAGGTCGAATCATTTTTATCAAGCAAACTTATTGAAAAGAATAATGATGTTTTTGTTGTTGATCTGCAAAAATTAGGATATAATAAGCTATTAGGCAAAGGCAAGGTTACAAAAAAATTAAAGATAACATCAAAATATGCTTCTGGCAATGTTAGTGCTAAAATAGAAAAAGCCGGTGGACAGCTTATACTATTGAACCAAGAGGGCTAAGATGGGTATATGGAACGAGTTTATTCATAATCTTCCTGAAGTAGCAGGTCCTACTCAAAAAAGGCTTTCCTTTAAAGAGAAGTTAAAGTGGACCGGAATAGTTCTAGTCCTGTATTTTGTTCTGGGTTTGCTGCCATTGTTTGGGCTTGGCAGTAATGCTCTGCAAAGATTTGAATACCTCTCGATTATTCTGGGAGCTAAGTTTGGCTCTATAATATCTTTAGGTATAGGCCCCATAGTAACTTCTTCAATCGTCCTGCAGCTATTAAACGGTTCAGGAATTGTAAAGTTCGATTTAACAAAGCCAGAAGGCAAGAAGACTTTTCAGGGCATCCAAAAATTACTTTCAGTCTTTTTTATAATATTTGAAGGTGCAATTTATGTTTACATGGGGGGGTTATCACCAGAAGGTTTTGCAGGCATTGTAACAAAAGGGGTTCCATTGTATAATATATTGCAATTATTGCTTGTCTTTCAGTTAACACTTGGCGGAATAATGATATTATTCATGGATGAAGTTGTAAGCAAATGGGGCTTTGGCTCTGGAGTTAGCTTGTTCATTGCAGCTGGAGTCAGCCAGGAGATATTTATTCAGGCATTCAATTGGCTTCCTGGCCCAGGCGGAGTAACAGGGGCTACATATGCAGCTGGAGCAGTTCCTGCTTTGTTTCAGAGTTTGGCAGCAGGCGATCCCATTACTGCTGCTTTGAAAATTGCAGCAATTTTATCAACTATTATAGTATTCGCAATATCGGTTTATGGCCAGGCAATGAAAGTTGAAATTCCTCTAAGTTTTGGCCGTATAAGGGGTCATGGAATAAGATGGCCTTTGTCATTCTTTTATACAAGCAACATTCCAGTTATTCTTGTAGCTGCTTTGATGGCCAACATGCAGTTATGGGGCAGATTATTGCAAAATTGGGGCTGGCCAATATTGGGAAGCTTTGATGCAAGCGGTTCTCCAATGTCAGGGCTGGTAAGGCTGATCAATAGCCCAGATATTGTTAGATCAGTAATCACCGGAAGTATTAACGGCTCAATAGTTCTGCAGGCTATTGTTTACCTGATATTTATGATTGGTGGATCTATCTTATTTAGCGTATTTTGGGTCCAGACAGCAGGCATGGATGCAAGAAGCCAGGCAAAGCAGATGATGAGCTCGGGTTTGCAGATTCCAGGATTTAGAAGAGATGAAAGAGTCCTAGAAAGGCTGCTCAATAGGTATATATGGCCTTTAACAATTATGGGCGGCGCTGCTATTGGTCTGTTAGCTGGAATAGCTGATTTAAGTGGAGCTTTAAGCAGAGGCACAGGCATTTTGCTTACAGTTATGATTGTTTACAGGCTTTATGAGGAGATTGCAAAACAGCACATGATGGACATGAATCCTATGCTAAGAAAATTTGTAGGTGGCGTTTAGATGGCATTTTTAGATCCAGTGCTTAATCCATTATTGAAGCTGCCAATATTATTAGCTCTTATTTTGATTTCATTCATAATAGCTTTGATTATCAGCGTCATATACAAATATACAACTAATCAGGATTTGATGAAAAGCCTTAAGGAAGAGATGAAATCATTCCAGAAGCAGATAAAAGAGCTCAAGCAGGATCCTCAAAAGATGATGGCTGTCCAGAAAAAGGCAATGGAAGTAAACATGAAGTATATGATGCAGAGCATGAAATCAACATTGTTTACATTTATACCTATAATCATTATATTTGGCTGGATGACTGCTCATCTTGCTTATGAGCCAATAAGGCCGGGCCAGGATTTTACTACAACAGTGCAATTTGCTGAGAATATGGATGGAAATATTGAATTATCCTCTTTCCCAAAAGGGATAACGATTGATAGCAATGCTACCAAAGAGATTAAGGATAGCAAAGTTAGTTGGCTTTTGATGGGTAATGAAGGCGAATACCAATTAGAGTATAAATTTGATGGCCAAACTTATAAAAAAGACGTTTTGATAACCAACGAACAGAATTATAAAGAGCCAATCACTAAATTAAAAGACTCAAAAATTAAAACAATCCAGATCGATAATGCTCCATTAAAAATGCTTAATTTGTTTGGCTGGAAGATTGGCTGGCTTGGCAGTTATATTATATTTTCAATTGTGTTTAGCATGCTACTAAGAAAATTAATGAAATTGTATTGAGGTAAAAAAAATGGTTTCCGGAAAATATAAATCAAGAACTTTTCGAAGAGTATTTGTAAAAACACCAGGTGGAAGGACAGTACTTCATTATAGGTATAGAAAGCCTGCAAAAGCCAAATGCGGCAGATGTGGGGCTATACTTAAAGGAGTTGCTGCTGAACGGCCGTATAAAATGCGAAACATGCCAAAAACAAAAAAAAGGCCTGAAAGGCCATATGGTGGTGTTTTGTGCTCAGGCTGCTCTAGGAGATTAATAATTGCAAATGCGAGGTCAAAATGATTGAGATAGGCAGATTGTGTGTAAAAACAGCAGGAAGAGATTCCGGCTGTAAATGCGCTGTAATAGAGATTTTAGATGATAACTATGTTATGATAGATGGAGAAACAAGAAGAAGGAAATGCAGTGTTGCTCATTTGGAGCCGTTGGATCAGGTCATCCAAATTGAGAAAAATGCTCCTCACTCAGCTGTCAGCAAGGAATTTGAGAAATTAGGTCTTAAGGTTAGGGAAACAAAGCCCAAGGAAAAGACAGAAAGGCCTAAAAAGCTGAGAGGCAAAGCAAAGGCTGAAGAAGAGAGCAAAGAAAAGCCCAAGAAGAAAGAGAAAAAGAAGGAAGTTAAGAAAAAGAAAGATTCGACAGAGAAGAAAGAGCCTAAAATAAATAAGGAAGAACAGCCAAAGTAGGTTTTATTTATTTTATGTGCGTCTATAAATATTAACATCTCCAACAGAATAAATCTGTTTAAATTGGTGGATATTTTTCTGCAACATGCTCTTTGATTGCTCAAATAGCTGAGACCTCCATGTCTCTTCAATAGGCCCTATAACTGTATAATCAAATTTTAGAGGGTTGCATCCATTGCCTACCATGTAGCTTGCTGGATAATTGCCTTTAATTGAATAATAGGGTATGTTGATGTCGTTCAAAATTTCTGACTCAGAAATAATGCAAACAGAAGAGGGTATTCCTTTGTTAGAATTGCTTATAGCCAGCATTATCTCATTAATGTCTATATCTGAAGAGCCTGGGTGTTTTCCTTGTGTATTAAGAAGGGATATTCCTCGGAGTTCATAGTTGATGTTTATTGATTGGAGATTATACGCAATATTCTGAAAAAGGCCTGCAGTGATAACCAGGATTATTACAGCATATCGTATTTTTTTATTGTTTATTAGGCAAATTCCGACAGCAGTTATGGATGATAAAAATATATATAGTGGGACTATATACCTTTGATCCTTATTCGAGAGAATTGTAAAAAAGGAATACACCACCAAAAGATTAAATATTAACATAATTGAAATTTCTCGTTTTTTGTAATATTTAATAAGTAACACTGCGCCAACCACAAACAATAAAAAATAAAAAAATGAATAAGTGCTCAGCATAGCAAAAAGATAATAGGTTAACCCATTTAATGAATTGAATGAAGGGTCTCCTTCTAAAATTCCGGCACTTGAATAGGTCTTTAGCATAGGTAACAGTATTTTGATTCTGGCGTAGTTATACCATGTGGCCATCACAGAAGAAGCGGCTATTAATGTGAAGAGTATATTGTACAAAAGGCGATACCATCCATTTTCGAAAATATTTTTCTTCATAAACGCGAATAATGCAAAACAGATGGGAAATACGAGGAATAGGGCATATGTCCATTTGGTTAACATACCCAAACCAAATGATAGGCCAAACAAAAGAGAATATGCCAGATTTTGAAAATTATCTGCATAGAGGAGCAAGGCAAGACCCAGAGAAACCATTGAGCTTAATGAGAAATCTATTAGGTAATCCCTCATTAAATAACTGTAAACAGGGATAGTGGACACTATAAACGCATTTAGTAACCCTGCTTTTGAGCTATGCAGTTTTTTTCCTATAAAAAAAGAACTGATGATCAGTATCAGAAGGAAGAATATGTTAGTCATTAATGCTGAATCGTACTCTAACCCTAAGAACAAATAGAATGGGATTGTGGCTACATGAAAAAAAGGGGGGTAATATGCATTTGCATGCCTAAATGTGGGGTATATTTTTTCCAGCTCTGTTGTAGTCAAATTAGTTTTGCCAAAAAACTGATTAAATTTGTTGACGCTGAGCATGGCATGCCAGGACTGATCCCAAGAAGGAGGCATTGTGTCATCTTTTATCCAGAACAACAAGGGAATTGCTTGGATTAGAAATATCAAAAGCAAGGCAGATACTATTATCTTCTTATTCATTATATACTAATTATAATAGGTATATTTTAAATTTTTTGCTAAAAAAACCCTGAATAGATCTTCTCATCCTCTCCTTCATAGAAATGGTTTTTTAATGTTGCTTCATGAGTAAGGCCTAATTTCTCATAGAATTTGTGCGCTCTTGTATTTGACGCGTGGGTCATTAAGAACACTTTTCTTAATCTTTTGTTATGCTTGTTTAGTTCTTTATTTGCATCTTCAATCAATCGATGGAATAATTCATGCGCTATTCCTTTTCCCCTGAATTTAGGGATTACTGCTATTCTATCCAGCTCTGCCAGTTGATGTTTTGGCAATCCGTGAAAAAACCAGGTTACTAATCCGACAATTTGATCATTTTCTTCTGCAACAATATAAGTTACTCCTTTTTTGGCTTCAAATTCGAATGCTTGCATTCCCTCCTCTATTGAGTCAATATTGTAGCATTCTTTCAGAACTATTGCAATTCCTTCTGCATCTGTTTTTTTTGCTTGCCTGTATTTCATTCCACAGTCACGCTCTTTGCCAATGACCTTGGCTTGTCCGGATCTAATCCGCGCAGCACAGCAATATAATATGCTAATATCTGCAACGGAATAACAGCTAGTATTGGAGTTAAGATGTAAGATGTTTTTGGCACATAGAAGTTATGGTCCACTATTTTTTTGACATATTCATCTCCGTTTGTTTCAATCGCTATTATTATGCCCCCTCTTGTTTTTATCTCTTCTATGTTATTCAGAACTTTCTTATAAGTCCTGTTATCCTGTGTTGCAATAAACACGACAGGCATTTCTTTGTCTATAAGCGCAATAGGCCCATGCTTCATCTCAGCAGCAGGATATCCTTCTGCATGGATATAGCTTACTTCCTTCAGCTTTAAGGCTCCTTCCAAGGCAATTGGGAAATTTATTCCTCTTCCTAAGTACAATGCGTTTGTTTTCTTATAGAATTGCTTTGCGTGAAGCTTGATATACTCTTCCTCCTCTAAAACAGCTTGTATCTGCAATGGCAGTTTTCTTAAATCTCTCACTCTGTTTGCAATCTGCTCTTTAGGCAATAGCCCCTTAATTTTTCCAAAATAGACTGTAATCAGATAAAGTATCACTAATTGGCTTGTGAAAGCTTTTGTTGAAGCAACACCAATTTCAGGCCCTGCTCTGGTGTCAATAACAATATCTGACTCGCGAGCTATCGAACTTCCTTTAACATTAACGATTGAAAGTATTTTAGCTCCTTTTTTCTTGGCTTCTCTTAAAGCAGCTAATGTGTCTGCTGTCTCGCCACTTTGCGAGATAGCAATTACTATGGTGTTTTTGTCAACAATTGGGTTTCTATACCTAAACTCAGAAGCATATTCAACCTCAACAGGAATTTGCGCAAGCTCTTCTATCATAAATTCTCCCACAAGGCCAGCATGCCATGAAGTCCCGCAGCCAACAATTATGATCCTCTTTATCTGCTTGATCTCATTTTCGCTTAAGCCAATCTCATCTCTTATTAAAATATCAGAATCCTCTAATCTGCCATTTATTGTCTCAGCAATAACGCTGGGCTGTTCATGTATCTCTTTCAGCATAAAATGCTTGAATCCTTGTTTTTCTGCCAGTTCTGCATTCCACTCTATCTTTTCAGCTCTTTTTTGTTTTTTGCTGCCATCTAAATCAAAAACTTCAACATTATCCTTTTTTAAGACCGCAATCTCATTATTACCCAGATAAACCACCTTGCGAGTAAACTCCAAAATCGCTGGCACATCAGAGGATATAAAATTCTCGTTATCGCCTATGCCTATTACTAAGGGGCTTTCATTTCTCGCAGCTATCAGCTCTTCATGGTCAGCGTGGATTATGCCTAATGCGTATGATCCTTCTAATTTTTTCAGCGCTTTTAATGTTGCTTCTTTTAAATCCCCTTTATACTCTTCTTCTATCAGGTGCGCAACAATTTCTGTGTCAGTTTCTGATTTGAACTTATGCCCATTTTTAACCAGTTCTTTTTTAAGGTCATCATGATTTTCAATAATCCCGTTATGCACCAAGGATATTTTCCCGCTGCAGTCAGTGTGGGGGTGCGCATTTTCTTTTGTTATGCCACCGCATGTGGCCCAGCGCGTATGCGCTAATCCAATATTGCCATCCATCTCAATAAAATTTGATTTTTTATTTACCTCATCTATCTTTCCAACGCCTTTTTTTACTAGCAGCCTATTCTTATTTATTATAGCCATGCCTGCTGAATCATATCCTCGATATTCAAGGTTTTTAATTCCTTTGATTAGCAAAGAAGAAGCTTTTCTACTGCCTATATACCCCACAATCCCGCACATTCTGAAGATAAAGTTAAAATTAGTTTATAATAGTTATGAATTTAACAAGATCAGCCAAACATATTAAGGTAGTCTTGGCCTTCTAATTTTTCTTCTCTTTTTACCTTTTCTACAGCCCGATAGAAATCTTCTCTTACAACTTTTTTGCGGTTAGCTCTTATTGCAAAATAACCTGCTTCAGTGCAAACTGCTTTAATCTCAGCTCCTGAAAAGTTCTCCATCTTATCAACAACAACTTGTACATTTATGTTTTTGTCTAAGGTCATCCTTTTTGTATGGATTTTAAATATAGTGGCTCTTGCCTCTTTATTAGGCGCAGGAACATGTATCAATCTGTCTAATCTTCCAGGCCTTATTATGGCTGGGTCTAATATATCTTTTCTGTTTGTTGCTCCGATTATCTTGACATTATCCAATGGCTTAAACCCGTCAAGCTCAGCTAAAAGCTGCATAAATGTTCTGTTCACTTCCCTTTCTCCAGATGTGCCAATCTCTACTCTTTTGGAAGCTAAAGCATCAAGCTCATCAATAAAGATGATTGAAGGGGCTTTTTTTCTTGCCAGCTCAAATATCTCTTTAACCAGTTTAGCGCCTTCTCCAATGAATTTCTGGACTAGCTCAGATGCCACAATCTCTATAAAAGTGGAATTTGTAGAATGAGCCACTGATTTTGCCAATAATGTTTTCCCTGTTCCAGGCGGGCCATAAAGCAGTATTCCTTTTGGGGGCTCTATCCCTACCTTTTTAAACAGCTCTGGTTTGGTTAATGGCAGCTCAACTACTTCCTGTATCTCAGTTATCTGCTGGTCCAAGCCACCAATCTCGCTCCATTCTGTTGTAGGTTTTTCAACTATTACAAACTTTTCAACATTAAACTTCTTTGACAATAACAGCTTTTTCATTACTGTGAGGTTTTTTTGCTCGCAAAGCACTGAATCGCCTAGCTTTAATTTTTCACATTCGCCTGTGATATTCACGAGAAACTCATTGCCATTTGGAACTCTGATTATTGCTGTGTCATCTTTTATATCCCTGATCTCACAAACCATTAAAGGAGGCACCCTAAATTTATCCAATTCTTCTTTTAGCTTATTTAGGGTATCTTTCAGAATCCTATTTTCTTCTTCAAGCTGGTTTGTGGTTGTTGAGTATTTGTAAATAACGCTGTCAAGAATGTTCTTACCCTCTGTTCCATTATTATCTGCCATTTCTTAGTAAAATGCTTTTGAATTTATATAGTTTTGGGTTTGCATTATATTGCCAGTAAATTTTATATACTAGGAGATTCATAGATAATGTATGACTAAAAAACTGATTTGTGTGGTTTTATCAGTCCTTGTTATTATTGTGATAATTTATGGGGTTCTTTATGTAATGGAGCGTAACGAACGTAATAAAAGACTAGAAAAAGCTACAGGAATTATAGGTGAAGGATTAACATTAATTAGGCAAGGAAAATATGATGAGGGGCTAAATAGATGCAAAGAAGCTGAATTTGGTGCTGAGCCCTGTTACGTAACACTTCTTAATATGGAAATGGGGGATGTGCTAGGTGGTAAAAATAACACTATAACTAAAGATTTTTGTGATTCTATCTCAACTGGGGGATCCTATCCTCAATGGGCCCCTATAGGAGCAGACTTAAATAGGACATTTTTAGATACTAAAAATAAATGTTATGAATTCTTGGCTATAACTGCTAATGATTTAAGTATATGTGATTCGGTAGTTACTTTCAAGACATCTCAGTATTCAATACCTAGTTGTTACATAAAAATTGCTAGGCAAGAAAAGAACATTGAAATATGTAATAAAATCAATTACCAAAACGAAAAAGATGTTTGTTATTATTTATTAGCCATTGATTTAAGCGACATCAACCTATGTGGTTTAATTACTAATAAAGATCAGAGAGAAGAGTGTTCCATCAAAATTACCCAGGTTAGCTAGCAGTTGCTTTGGCATCATTAAACACACTTCAGAAAAAATTGTTATAATACTAACTTCCAATTATCCATTATTTTCTTACCATCAACATCTACTTCTCTTGCGACGTTTTTCTTTCTTCTATTACCTTCTCTTTTATTAGCTCTTGTTTTGTTTCTTCAAAAAGCTCTTTAGCCTTATCCAAATAAGGCTTAATAGAGGCTAATGGCGGCAAGGGCTTTGTTCTTGAATATTCGCTTAGAAATGCCCTCTTCCTGTAATCGTCAATTTCTTTATGAAAATTAGAGTAATCCTTTGACAGGATTTTCTCCCTGTAATACTTCCTAAACAGCTCTGTTTTTGGTCTATGCTGGTATAAAGGGGCATGATTCTTGATATCTTTTAACAAGTTTATGCAATTCTCAAAAACAGACCAGATATTCTGCACAGAATCCTCAACATCCCCTTCATTAAAAAAGGATATAGCTTTCTCTAATCTCTCTTTTGTAAACTCATAAACTTTTTTGATCCGTTCAGACATGGGCCTCAACAATTTTTTTAATATTCTTTATGTTTGCATTATAAGATTCTATCAGCTTTTTATCTATCTTTCTCATTTCGTTTAGTGTTTCCTGTTTTGTTGACGGAATCTTGTTTAATCTTCTGATAAGTTCAACTCTTGATTTTAACAGCACATACCTTTTAAAAACTTCAACTAACATCTGGTTGTTGTCTTCTCTATACAAACTATCGATTTTGTGCTTCATCTTTTCAAGAGCCTTTTCCCTATCATCTATTACATTCTTGCCTATATTGGGCAGGCCTTTTTCGAAATAATGCCTTAGAAAATCATTTCCGTACATTATTAGGTTATTTTTGAATATCGAAATCAAAAGATCGTCTCCTTCTTCAAATTCCTTATTAAATTCGGCGATATCTTTATCGATATAATTAAAATTGGCATAGTCTAATGTTAAGGTTTTTAGAAAATCTTTTTGTTTATCCTTGAATAGGACAAAAAAGTCAATGTCGCTTTTCTTTTTATGCTCTAGCTTTGCTATTGAGCCGAAAACTAAAAAAGCAAGCAGATCGTATTGGTAAAATAACTCAAGCTTTTCCCTCATAAGTTTTATGATATTCTGGAGATGCTGATCTAACTGTAAAAACTTATTGCTATCATACAGTTTTTTGAACGACCAGGCAATTTCATTTCTGAAGTTGATTGCGTAGCTGTTGTTATGAAGCGTTACTATGTTCTTGTCTGACAGGAAATGAAGCGAGTCATAAACCGATTGAAAACTAAGGTGAGTTTTTTCCTTGATTTCTTTGGCTGTAAAAGAATCATACCATCTCTCTGTCAGAAACCCCATGATTGCTGCTTGCGCCTTATTGTTTATTATCATTCTAAGATTTTTGAAATTTTTCTATTTTTTTTGAATATATTCTAATAATCTAGAATTATATTTAAACCTTTCTGTTTTCAGATGGATAACTTGCCTTTGTTCATTATCTTCTTACCATCCACATACACAGTCGGCTTGCTAATAACCCCATCCAGATGGACAGGAGCTCTTGTTTTTCCGCCTGGGAAGCTAGTATTATCTCCTAATGCTATATGGACAGTCCCAAAAACCTTTTCATCTTCTAATGTAATTCCGCTGATTTTTGCCTTATAATTAGTGCCAAATGCGCATTCTGCAATGTTGTAAACTGCTTTTGTCTTAAATTCTCCCAATAGTTTATCCAGTTTTACAGCTTCTTTTTTCCCTGTAATCTCTTTAACGTAACCATTTTCAATTTTCAGTTTGATAGGGCTTTTTAGTTTTCCTATTCCTGCCATGGTCTTATCTATCACAACAATGCCTTTTGTTTTATGCTCAACAGGAGCAAATAAAACCTCTCCAGCAGGAAGATTCCCAAAAGAGCCTTTTTTGATGTATAACCCAGAATCAATAACTGGAGTTTGAATATAAACCAATAAATCAGTTCCTTTGTCTGTTTTGATTCTTAGAATTTTTTTGTTTTTTATTTTTTTGTATATCCTATCATTTATTTTTTTTATTTTTAGGTAATCGGCGGTTTGTGCTCTGTTTAACATTTCTACAGTCACGCCAGGAAGGCTTGCTGCCCTTACTCCTTTTTTAGACGCTTTTCTTCTGGATTCTGTATGAGAGAGGGATTTGGTAGTTATCAGCAGCAAAACATCGCACTTCTGCATCTCTTTTGCAACTTTGTTAGAAGGCTCTTCGCCATTTACTTTAGCGATTTTTGTTTGAATTTTTCTTATGTTTTCAGTAATTTTTTTCGCTTCATCGATAATAGAATCAGCAATATCTTCCTTATGTTTATCATATACTATCAATAAGCGCTCGGTTTTTTTAAGAGCCATGCAATTCTTGAGTATAGACAAAGAAACTTGTTTTTTTAACTTCATGCAACAAATTCCCCTTTTTTGATTACCCAGTAAATTTTATTATTGTCATCAACTCCATATATGTCCATTTTCTGTTTAGGTGAATTGACCACAATATCCCAATGGTATAATGTTTTACGGTCTGGCTCAAAACCTAAGCCTAAAGCAACATGAATCATCCTTGCAATCTTTTCATTTACAATAAGGTAATTGCATAATTTCGCTTTTGGATTGGTATTTACTGCAAATTCGCCAATATTCCAGAAATTTCTTTTGTAAATCTCAATAATCTCTTTCGGCAGGCTTTTATTTTTTTCATAATCCTTCAATTTTTGCTTTGACTCTCTTCTTACTTTATTCATAGCCTTCAATATATTTGCAGGCGCTTTTATCACTTTATATCCTTTTTCTCCGAATTCAACTATTATGGGATTTCCTTTAGGTATAACATAGCTCCTGTCAACATTAATGACTACATCTCCAATCATCATGCCTTTCATTTTCTCAGGAGTCACAAAAGTCTCTCCAGATGGAAAATTTGCATAAGCTCCGCATTTCCTGCCGGTTTTTTTATACCATTCCTGGTCAATTATTGATGTAACATCAGAGTCAGAAGCAGTAAATTCTCTTCTTTTGCCTTCTTTTGTTATCAAATCAACCCTAAAATCAGTTTTATAATTGCCAATTTGTTTTCCAACAACCCTTATGTATCTGCATTTATTGAATATATCCCTTATTTTGATGCTTCTTTTTCTTAGCTTCCCATAATCCACATTGCATGTTTCAATGAAAAGGTCTATGGGCAATGTTTCTGTAATAGCATACCTCATCATAGGGTCCCTTTTTTCTAATGCCGCTTGCGGCTCATACCTGTCTTTCAGCATGAGCTGCCCAGGAGAGCTCCATATTGTTTTTTTATCTAAGCTAGGGTATCCTATCCGTTCTCCAAAGAAATGCCGTCCATAATACCCTTTGGCATGAATCCCGAAACTGGCTTGGCTGAACTCCATTTTTTCCATATTCATTAATTTTGAAAATTCCTTATATTTTCTGAATATTTCATCATCAACTTCTTTATCCATCTCACAGCCCCTTAAAGTCATCATTAACTCAGCTGTTCTCACAGGCTTTTCTAGCTGGGAAGACCTGTCTGTTGAAGAAGCCAAGCTGACTTTTGCCTTAAATCCTTTGGCTGCCATTGCCATTGCCAAGGAAATTGAAGAAGAGTCAAGATAATCTTCTAAAGGCAGCTCTGTATCCTTTTTTGATGGGACTAAAACAAAACCAATGCTCACATTTTCATCTTTTTTGACAGCATATCCCTCTTTCCATATCTTTTTTGCAGTTTCCAAAAGCTCTTCTTGTCTGTATTTTTTGTGCCAGCTATCCTTATAATCCAATTCAATTGTCCCAGAGAAATTGTGTTCATTTGCAGTTAGAATAAATTCAGGCCTTTCAAAAATATCCATGAACGTGTTATTAGATGTCCTTTTGTCTACGGCGCTGATAAAAGCCCGCAGAGCTCCAGCTTTTTTGGTTCTTAGCTTTTTTTTCAGGTCATCATATATGCTCCACACATCCTTAATCATCTCCAAATTCTTGCTTTTGCCGTCAATTACAACAACATGAAGGTCTGCGCCTAATTCATTAGTCGCTCTTGATAGAGCAGCGATAGAATAAAATGCTTTTTGGTGTTTTATGTCTATAATCACAAAAATAGTCTTATTTTTTACCTTGCCCTTTAATTTGTTAAGGTAATAGCCAACTTCCTTGTTGAATATGCTTAGGTTGTATTTCATATGGATTTTTTCTAACTACTTGTATTTATTTCTTTGGTTTTTGAGTGGTCTCTATTAGTCACACACCTAATCCAAATACCCTTTTTAAGAAATCTGCTATTCTTTGAAACAAACTTTTGGTTGGATTTACTTTTTCTGCTGATGTCTCATCAATAGCAGCCCTTTCTGAAAAAGAGCTAACATCAATCTCTAATACATTTATATCATTTACATCATAAATTCTAATTGTCTTTGCATCTTCATAATAAGGTATCATTAATTCAACTGAGGATGTTCTTAAGATAGAATGTTCTTTTTCTTTTATATTTGGCAAGTATTTTTCTCTTTCTAAAATATCTGACTCTTTGGGCAAGGGTCCTTTCTGAAGTTCTGGAAAACTAAATTTCCGCGTATAAATGATTTCACCTGCAAAAGAGATTAATTCTAGTCTGTATCCTGTTTCTGGTTGGCTTTCTTCACTAAACATGCCTCGTGTAACAATCAGGCTTTCTTTTGTAACCTTCCCCTCATCATATTTTAGGTTTAAGATATAGACTTTTTGTTGCGCAGAATAAACTAGGGGTAAAACTAAACTAACCAATAAAAAGATAATTAATATTTTTTTCATGCTCTCACCCTGTATTATATTTTGTTGAACATATGCCTGTTGCTGAGCCAGTAATAGATTTTATCTCTTCGCATATGATCCTCTCATTTACAGGACCATATGAAAAATATTCTGGACCTACAAAATTATTTCTCATTAGGTTGGATACGGTATTCCTAAACCACCCTGTTGCTTGATAATTACACCCTTCAAAACAACCAACTTCTAAATAACATCCTGGATCATTCGGGTCATCACACACTACACCAAGACTACCTACATTACTCACTTTTATATAATCTTCGTACTCTAATATGTCATCATTATCAACATCTCCGATAATATATTCTTGACCCCCTGATGTACAATTTTTCATTGGTATTTGACCTGTATACATATTATAAACAACATCTCTGTCTTCTATTGTGACCTTTCCATCTTCATTTGCATCATATTGGCAGTTCGGCTCTTGAGCACAATCTATTTTGTTATTATCTCCACAACCATAACCCAGTAAATCATACCATTTATCATTTAAATTTGAAAGACATTCTTGCTTTGTCCCTTGGAAACAATTTCCGTTATAAGAAATCGAATAAGGAGCTACTCCTTCCTCAACATATTCATCTAATAAACCCCCAAATAAGTGTCCGACTTCATGAGGAGTATATGTTTTATAATCATCAAAAATATCTCTTCTTAAGCAATCTGGATATTCATTTGAACAACCAACTCTGTATACCTGGCATAAATATGAAACTTCTAAATCATCTCCATTAATATTTCCATCTTCATTTATATCAGGAACTGATTTATCTTCAAAGTTTTGTGCCAAAGTCATATCCATATAATTCAGATAATCCTGGCCAGATACACATCCATCTTGATCTAAATCACCATTATCACAGTATTGCCTAAAAGAGCAGTCAACATCTAAAAATGAAATTTCTGCATGGGCTTTATAAAATGCCTGTGGCCTAAAGAAGGTGTTATAATACGCTATTACATATTTGTTGCTTAGGGGGCACATAAAAGACAATCGTATCCTCTCACTATTTGATGCACTGATATCATCCCAATGATTATGCCCCAAATCTTTAGTTTCATCAACATACCAGAAATTAAATTTATCTTTATTTGATTTTAAAGGCTCTAAGAACAATAGGCCTTGTTTATTTCCTTCGTAATCAACACTCTCTTCCACTATTGTTTTAAAAAATTCTTTGTCTGGATAGTTGATTCCAACAAAAACTATATTTGCTCTCGGTTCATTTAGGTTATTGTGTCCTGGAATTACTTCTTTGCACAAATCCGTTGTTTCTGCAATCAAGAAATAGTGTAGAGTAGTGGATGCATCATTATTATAAAAATCTCTTGTTGAAACAGCATAACCATACACTCCTGTTTGATATCCTGTTGAGTCCCATACTGCACCATAAATACCATCATCAGCTTGTTCATCGTTATGTTGCCCATCGTCATACATATTCAACTGAATTGAATTTTGATAATCGTTAAGAATATAAATAGGAGTTACGACATATTGCAATGCAGATTCATCTTCAACTCTTGAGTTTATTGTGAAAATAGTTCCGGGTGGTCCAACTTCAGGCGTAATTGACACATCAGAAATTATTGGGTGGGTGGTATCATTAACAATAGCTGGACAATTATCATTTGGAATATCTATGCAATTACAGCCAACATCATATTTTCCTAGGCAGTTTTCTGAAGTAGTGCATGGATCTCCAACAACACAACCAGCTATATTGCATCTTCCCAGATTAATTTTTCCAACATAGATATCATATGTGAGCTGGGAATCTTCCCTTGTAATCTCTCCATCCTTATCCAGGTCAACACAGCAAAGATTGGATGGCGGTTGGATTGAACCAGCGTATATGTTAAAAACAGTTATGTAATCGTCATAAGTTACTTTGCCATCATTATTTGCATCTCCTAATATTGAAGAATCTGTGCATACAACTTCTGATGGTGGAGAAGTGCAACTGCCGTTCGTTTCACATGTTTGACCAGAAAGACAACCACATACTTGACAATTATTAATTAGATTTCCATTATCACAATATTTTGGTTTTGTTGATGAACATTCTCCATAAGATGTTCCGTCTGAACATTTGTTTGATGGTGTAATACAAACCCCCTCTTGACAACCGTTGGGACATTCATATGCGTAGAAAGTTACTTTTTTTGCCTCATTACAAAAGTAATCCCTTAGAAATGTAGAACTTGTACAATAATCAGTTAAGGATACTCCTGTATTTGGAGGATAGTCTCCTGTGGGGTCTATTATTCTCATATAAGCAAGGCCAGTTGTAGTTCCTTTCGTATAATAATCAACCCCGTCATCAGAGTCTATACATTCTTGTAGTTCTACACACATTCCATTTTCACAACTACACGTTTGGTACACATACTCAACTAGGTTATTGGAACTGCAATACCATTCAACTAGTTGAGAAGAACTAGTACAATAATCTATCTCAGTACGATTTGTTCTATCTACAACTACTCCTTTGTTATCAAAATTTTGCCCTCCATCAGAATCTGCGCAATTATCTGTCGTTGGAGGTGGCGCGGTCATATTTATACAAGCTCCATCTTCACAAACCATGCTATACTCAGAGCAATTCTTATAGATGAAATGATATCCAGGATCACAGTAGAATTCTACTAGTTTATCAGAACTACAATAATCTGAATAAGTATATCCTGAATCAGAATCAGTCATTGTTCCTTTTTCAAAGAAGTTTTGTCCATTATCGGAATCTGTACAATTACTAGCAGCAAAAACTGGATGGATTAAGAGAATGGCAATTAAAATCATCAAGTGCAGATGTGATATCCTTATAAATTTTGCCATATTGAGTCTCATTTTTTTATTTTATGATAATCAAATTCTTTTTTGTCTTTGTTAAAACCTCAACACTATTTTTTCCAACCAGTATGTCATCTTCAATCCTTATCCCTATTTTGTCCTTTATATAAATCCCTGGCTCAACAGTAAATGCCATGCCTTGCTTGATTTTATCTTTAGAGCCAGGTGTTAGGTTGGGATTTTCATGCACTTCTATTCCAATGCCGTGGCCCAGGCCATGAGTAAAGTATTTTTTAAATTTTCCAAGGTCTTTTACAACTTTATTGTATAAATCAGAAGTTTTCTTATTTATCTTTATCTCCTTAATGGTATTCTGTTGTATATCCAATAAAAAGTTATAAAGTTCTAATTCTTTCTTAGAAGGCTTCCCAATATAAACTGTCCTTGTTAGATCAGAGCAATATCCTCTGTGTTTAACTCCAAAATCAATAACGCAAAATCCTTTTTTTAGTGGGATATTTTGCGGAGCATGATGGGGCATCGCGGCATTGCTGCCAGAAGCTACAATAGGCGGAAATGCGATTTCACAACCATTCTTTTTTGTTTCAACTTCAAGAAAATCTTTTACAGCTATCTCTGTTTTAAGTTTCTTGATATTCAATATGCATTTCTCAGTGATTTTAGAAGCGATTGATGCTGATTTTTTTATCAATAAAATCTCTTCCTTAGTTTTTATCTGCCTTAGGTTAGTCAATTCTTGCGATATATCAATAAATCTGCACTTCTTAAAGTATTTTTTAAGCGCTTTATATTCGTTCACTGAAAATACGTTTTTGTTTATTCCAATTTTTTTTGCTCTGTTTAATCTGTGTTTGATGTACTCAAATAGCCGTCCTTTCTTTTTGCCGATAACATTTTTTATTTTGCCGTATTTTTTCACTCTTTCCTTTTCAAAAGAAGATACAATCAAGAGAGGTTTTTTATTTTTAGGTATGATCAGGCAGGCAAATTCCAAATCAAGCTGGGTAAGATAAAACAAGTTTGGATCCTGCTTATAATTATTCAGAAGCAATGCAAAATCTATATTTTTCCCTTTCAGCCATTCCTGAAATTCTTTTATCCTCATTAGTGCTTATATCAAAAAGATTATATTTAAATAGTTTGGCATTTAAATTTGTTGTATGAAAAAATTTGTCTTAAATAATGGCCTGACAGTGATTTTTGAGAAGAAAGCTGCTAAATCAGTTGCTATTGAGATAACAGTTAAAACAGGCTCTAACAATGAAGATTCAAAAGTCAGCGGCATATCTCACTTTATTGAGCACATGGTCTTTGAAGGCACAAAAAAAAGGAAAACCAACAAAGAGATTGCAAATGAGATTGAAAAATTAGGAGGAGATCTTAATGCTTATACCTCTAACGAAAAAACATGCTTCTTTGTCAAGGTTCTGAACAAGCATTTTGAGATTGCTTTAGATGTTTTATCTGATGTTATCCAAAATCCTCTTTTTGAGGATAAGTCCATAGAGCGCGAAAGAGAGGTCATATTAAAAGAGATAAATATGGTCAAGGATGAGCCAAGATTCCATCAATGGGTTCTGTTTCAGAAAGCTCTTTTCAAGAAATCCCCAACAAAAAACCCGGTTTATGGCACAGTCCAAGCCATAAAAAAGATAAAAAGGCAGCATATTATGGCTTATTTTGAAAGATATTATAGGCCAAATAATATTATTATTGCAGTCGTAGGCGGAATAGAAAATCCCCTGCCTCTGATAAAGAGGTATTTCTATGGTTTTGATAGAAAAAATTTTGATAAAAAGCGGATAGTAAACGAGCCTAAGCAAAAAAGCATACAAAAACTGACTGAAAAAAGAAAGATACTCAGCTCTTACATGGTTTTAGGCTATAAAACAGTAAACAGAAAAGAAAAAGACAGCTATGTTTTGGACATTATAAAAGCTGTACTTGGCAGAGGCCAGTCTGGCAAGTTGTTTATTGAGATAAGGAATAAAAGAGGATTGGCTTACGAGGTTGGAGCTAACCATGAAGCTAACATAAGTTATGGATATTTCGCTGTTTACCTGAATACTGATAAGAAAAATATTCCCTTGGTAGTAAGATTGATTCTTGAAGAATTCGAAAAATTGAAAGAGTTGAGTGATGAGGAATTAAAAGAGGCTAAGACTTATTTGGAAGGGGAATATTTATTGCATAACGAAGATACTTTTCATTTGGCTGATGAGCTTAATTTCTGGGAGATGAATGGCGACGCAAATTTAATCAACGAATACATAAGAAACATAAGAAAAATACAGAAAAAAGACATTATAAGGGTTGTTAATAAGTATCTGACAAAGAATTATTGTTTGGCAGTTATTGAACAGGGTTAGATTTATGCCATACTGAATAGAAGAATCTCCTGTATTGGTCTGCGTTTTCCTTACAGATTATGGCAAAAACTCTTGGTTTCTTGCCCCAGTTAAAGGTTGCGACAATATCTTTCACAATAGCAATTCCTGTAGGCAATATCTGATTGGTAACCCTAAATTCATAGAGAGCAGTATCAGAGTAGTTCATCTTCTGCTGGGTCAATCTGTCTTTAATGTTGCATAAAATCCTTGCTTTGGCGTGTTTTTCTGACCTCTTTTGGTGGAATTTTTGAAACATCAGTACTATTGATTTATTGTTCAATGAAATGTCTGAAAATGTCATAGCCAAGTATTCATCGCCTTCATTTAATTGCTTTAATATTTCATTATAGAATGTTTTTATCCCTTCAAAACCGACATAAACTTTTACCTCTTGCTTTTCTTCGGCATATTTTTGCTTTTGAATTAATTCTGGCAAACTCTTCTTGAATTCTTCTTTTTGATTCTTAATTGAATCCTCTTTTTCTTCAATGTAATCCAAAATTCGTTCAGGAGAAGCTGCTTGAAAATATCTTGTGTTTTCTTTAATGGATTCGCTGACTATCCCTTTTTCTTTTAATCTTTCAAGAATTTCATAGACCTTTGATCTGGAAACATTGGACTTCAAAATAATTGGCCCAGAGGTAGAGTTACTTAACCCCAATAGAGAGAAATACACCTTAATTTCTCCTTTTGTAAATCCAATTTTCTCAAGTATTTCTGTATTCATGTTATTAATGATTCTGGGTTATTATATAAATTTTTCTATTGTTCACCCCTTAGGGTGGAATAATGTGGATATACTTGTTAGGTCACTTCCACTTCAAGATGGAACTATCCACTCAAACTCAAGGAAAATATGTAATATTAGCAGTATGTGGTAATAATAAAGGCAGAAGTGCATCTTATCATGCACATATGAATCATATCCTAGATGAGAGAGGAATTGGTTATATAAGAGTTGATTCAGCAGGTTTTAACGAAGAAAAAATAAACGATTTCCTCAGACAGAATGATACTGGTGCAAATCATTGGATAAGAGAAGTAATGAATAGGGAAGGAATCCATGAAATTGAAGATCATGAAATAAAACCTGTCAATGAGAGATTGGTAACTGATGCTTATGTGGTGCTTACTTTTGAAACTCATATTAGGGATGGGTTAAGAAAAACGTATCCAGAATCGAGCGAACATATCTATACAATGAGAGAATATTTGGGATGGGGTATCTCAGAAGATTCTTTGGATGTGGATGATGCCTTTAAACCAAAAAATGGATTATTATACAGGGGAAGGATTGATCCAAGAACATTAAAAGCATTTTCTAAGGTATCAAGTGAATCAAAAAGGTTGGCAGAAAGAACGCTTGATAAAGTTCTGGAGGAAATTCAACATGAAACAAAATAATTGGATTTTAAGATGGGAAACTGTTCACCCGTTTTACAGAATTGAAGCTCTTTTTAATGGACATAAAAAGAGAAATGTGTTGGGCAGTGATTATACCAAGTTAATGTGTGTAAGTAAAGATAATGTGGTTCAGATGTACTATCTTGGTAAAGATCTAAAAAGAAATGCTATGCGAGCTTTGAATATTTTTAGAAATAAAAACGAAATCGCAGAATATACTAAATTTACAAAGAAAAACTATTATGAATTAATTTGTAATCTGAAAGATATTATTTCGAATTCTGCTAATATGACTAACAAAGAAATGTCTAATGGATATCAGAAGATGATAAATAGATTAGAGATATTGTTATGCAGTTATGACTTATCTAGGCCTGAATTTTTTGAGGTGGTAGAGAAAGAGATTAAAGAAGCTTTGGAATTAGCAGGTTTTGTTCAGAATGAGTTAAACCATGTATTTGGGATTTTAACAACAAGTCCAGAATTCACAATCCTAGACAAC
>CAZKBD010000002.1:0-16716 GCA_964550945.1 uncultured Methanosarcinales archaeon | reverse complement strand
AAATGCTTGCAGAACATCAGGAAAAATATGGATGGATTGGCACTTCTGAAAAAGATGATGCTTGGGATATAAAATATTATAAAAGATTAGTTGAAAAAGAAATTGAATTAGGTTTAAAAGATATTGAGAAAAAGCTGACAATAAAAAAAGAGAAAAAAGAAAAGATAAAAAACGAGCAAATAGAATTACTTGATAGATTAAAACTATCTGAGGATATTATTGGTTTATTAGATATTGTTAAGGAATTTGCTTATTTACGACTCAATATAAGATTAAAATGGGTCCATGCCGGTTTTCTAACTAAGAAAGTGCTTGAGGAAATTGGGCATAGGACTGATACTAAATTAAAAGAATTAGAATACTACACTTTGAATGAAATGCAATCTTTATTGATTGATAACAAGAAAATAGATCCTATTATAATAATAGAAAGAAAAAAATATGCTTTTATTCTAGATGGTAACAGGCTAAGTTTGTACTTGGGTGATAAATCTGATGAAATTGAAAATCAAGAACTTGAAAAAGTTGACTTTGATAGTATTAAGGAATTAAAAGGGAATGTAGCAAATCCTGGAAAAGTGACAGGAAGGGTAAGAATCATCAATTCATTAGTAAAAGATCAAGAAAAAGCAATTGAAGAGATGATACATGGAGAGATTTTGGTTACAGGTATGACAAGACCTCATTTAGTGGAAGCCATGCAAAAATCAGGCGCAATTATTACAGATGAAGGGGGGATAACTAGTCATGCTGCTATTGTTTGCAGGGAATTAGGGGTGCCATGTATTGTTGGAACAAAGATTGCGACTAAAGTATTGAAAGATGGAGACTTAATTGAAGTTGATGCAGATGAAGGAATTGTGAGGAAAATAGGATGATAAAAGGCTTTTTTAGCATTATGGAAAATGAAGTGTCTTCATTTGGAGGTAAAGCTGTTAATTTAGGAATATTAAGTAGAGCCGGATTTAATGTTCCAAAAGGAGTTTGCATTTCTTCGGATACAGAAATAAATGATGAAACAATTACTGAAGCACATACAAAGTTTAAAGAATTAGGTTCAAATGTCTCAGTTAGAAGTTCAGCAAGCGTGGAAGATTCAAAGACTAATAGCTTTGCAGGACAATTTGATTCATTCTTAAACATCAATAATAAAGAAAAGTTAGTTGAATCAATTAAGAAAGTAAAGGAATCTGTAAAGTCCAATAGGGTTATAGCATACCAAAAAGAACATGCTGACAATGTTAATATGGGAATAATCATACAGAAGATGGTTCATGCAGATTTTTCTGGGATAATCTTTACAAAAGACCCCATTAAAAAAGAACACATTTTAATTGAGATTGCTGATGGATTAGGAGAAGATATAGTATCAGGCAGTGTTACACCAAGCAATTTTTTTGTTGATGATGAAAATTCAATTGTGAAAAGTGATAATCAACATGAAGTTCAAGTAGCCTTGATAATAAAACTTGCAAAAATAGCAAGAAAAATCGAAAACGTGTATGGAACTCCACAAGATATTGAGTTTGCAGTTAAAGATGACGAAATATTTATTCTACAATCAAGACCGATTACAACATAAAATCCCAGCCCCTTAACTAAAAAGATTATCTCTAACTTATTTTTGGATAGAAATGATTTAGTTAAAGCGGTTTTAAATTGTGACGAAGTAGACGGGCTAGTTAGAGAATCAAGGGATAATCCCAGAATAATGCTGGCTTTATTAAATTTGGAAGTATATCTGAATCAGATAGTTGCTTAGAACTAAAATCTTTCTCCAAGCTCTTTTAAAACATCTTTGTTTTTTTCAAAATACTCTCTTGCGTTTGAGAATATGGATATTAATGCTTTGGCAACTGCTTGCTTTAAATCTGCAGGATGGAGTTGTTTTTCCATGAATGTTTTTTCCAATTCACCATAATTTTTAAACTCAATATCTCCTCCAAACTTTGCTGGCCTTTCTATCTTTAGCTTGTTTTTAACTGGGAAAATGATGAATTTGCAAAGCTGAGTCACTGGGTTATCTTTTATGTCTGCTTCTGGGCAGTATGCCTGCTTTATTGATTTATTGATATCTTCCTCGCTATCATAAACCTTGATGAATGATCCGGGTATTGAAGCGCTCATCTTTGTTCCTGATCCCTTTAGGCTGGCTACTAAAGGGGTCATTAACTCAACTCTTGATTTATAGCCTAGTTTAGGCAAATACTCGCGAGCAGCAGCCATTATATGCCTTTGGTCAATGCCTCCAATCTGGATATCTGTATCGAGATATTGCTCATCTAAGATCTGCATTATAGGATATATCATTTCACTTACTTTAGGGTTTTTCATCCTTGTAACTTCAGAAGCTGCCCTTGTTGCTCTTTTTACAGTCATTAAAGTAGAGATTTTTAGAACATCAGTTATGTATTCTTTTTTTAACTGAAAACTTGAGCCAATGACAAATTCAGGCTTTTTTTCCCATGGAAATGCAAGCTCAATGCATTTTTTGTAGTATTCTGCTCTTTTGTTAACTTCATCCCATGGCGTCTTTAGGTCATCCATTGAAGCGTGGATGTCTGCAATCAATATTTTTGTTGTTATGCCTGCTTTGCTTAAATCAAATACCTTGCTTAAAGGGATTAGATAAGCAATATGAAAAGGGCCTGTCGGAGCTGTTCCATAATAAGCTGTTATTCCTTTCTTTGTGTCCAGCAGACTAACAAGATCTTCTTCTGTAATAACTTCTTCTGTGTTTTTCTTGATCAGCTCTACTCTTTCTTGTGTGTCCATAGTTTACTGAGATTGTTCTTGATTATTTAAACTTTGTTGTTGAGCACAGCGAAACAACAAAGGTTTAGAAATCTAGGATTTCTAAAAGATTTTGGTGAAATCATTTTAGCTGAGGGGAAAGATAATAATATGCTAGTGGAAATAATATTAATAACACCATCAACAATTTTTTCTTGACATTTTGCCTGTTCTCCAGGTTATTTTTTTTCGAATTCGTTGGCCATTTCCAATCCTTTTTTGGATAATTTGAGGTATATTGGTTTTCCTCCGGGATTGATGGCCTCAATATATCCTTCCTCTAAAAGAATATCGATATGCTTTTTCACAGCGACATGTGTAACCTTAAATTCCTTTGCAAGATTGTTTAGAAAACATGGATTATTCTTTTCTTCGCAAGATTTTACTAATCTGATTATTTTTCTTCTCAACTCAGCACCCTTACTCCAGTAAAATAGTATAGATTTAGATATCATTCTACTTTCTGTTTGACTGTTTTCATGGATTTATACAATCCATAGGTAGAATATACGATCAGGATCCCGCCCAATATAGAGGTTATGTTTTCAACAAGCTCCAGAGCAGCATCTGAAATATTGCCCCATAGAGACGGGATCATAAGCCAATGGTGGACTGCAAAAATAAATAATCCCAATGAAAGCGAAAGCCAATATCCCTCGTGTTTTGTTTCTCTTGACAATTTAAAGCTAAAATAAACTGCAAATAATAAAACCACTGATGCAATAATTGTCAGAACGTCAGTTATCCCATTCATGTTGATACCTCCGGTATTATTATTAAACAGAAAGATGCAGATATTTAAATTACTTTCTATTAACATTAAGGTTACATTACAGTAACATTTAAATATAAGAGCCCATTTGCACATTCAATTATTATACCGATGGAGGCAAAAATGAAAAAAAGATTAAGTATAATGGCAATTTTGGTTTTAGGATTGTTTGTTTTAAGTGGATGCGGGCAACAAACGCAAACACCTACTGGAAATGCAATAAAGGATACTGGCAAAGTTAAAGAATTTATGATAAAATCTTTTTATGATGATACTGGGATTTGGTTTTCACTTAAGGAAATCAGCGTCAACAAAGGAGATATTGTTCGGATCAAAGTAACCAATATTAAAGGTAATCATGATTTTGTTATTGATGAATATGGAATCAGAGAGATTACTCCATTAAATGAAGAAGTAGTTATAGAATTTACAGCTGATAAGGCAGGGGAATTTACTTATTACTGCTCTGTTCAGGGGCATAAGCAAAAAGGGCAGTGGGGAACGCTTAAGGTCATTGGGTAGGCAGCAATTCCTGTTAAATTCCCGTTATATAGTATATAGAAAGATTGATTTAATTGACTAACTATTTATAAACCTTAAATGGGATAGTAGTGATGTAGGTTCTGTAACATCTAATTCTAAATCCCCAAAAATCAACTAACCATTAGCACTGGACATTTGCGCATAAGGTATTTAAACACCCCAGATTACCCAAAAAATATGATATCTGTAAGCTCTCTGAGCTCGTATCTTTACTGTGCTAGAAAACTATACCTCCAAAGGGTGCTTGGATTAGTTGAAGTTCCAAAAGAAAGCCTTCTAAGAGGAAGTATAAGGCATAAGGCTTATGAGAACATAAACAAGATTGATGAGAATATTATCAGAAATATCAGGAAATCAATCAATCTGGCCCAGTTATTGCAGACTTACAAGCAAGAGCATTCAAAAATCTTAAGAAACTTAATAATTGAGCATAAAAAAGAGCTAAAATTATTCAATCTTTCAATGCTGGATGTTTTCAAGCAGACTTGGCATTTGGTCCTTCCAGATTCTGAGGCAAGGGCCTATAACATTTTCAACTTCATTCAAAAGCATAAAGTATATGGAAAAGAGCTTTGGGAAATGTTAGTGCCAAAGATACATTCAGAATTCAAGATAGAATCTGAAAAGTTATTCCTGAGAGGGATTATTGATGAGCTCCATATTTATCCTGATGGTTATGTTCCATTTGAGCTAAAGACAGGAAAAATGCCTAACCAGGGAGTCTGGCCTGAGCACAAAATTCAGTTAGCAGCATATGCACTATTGCTCGAAGACAAATTCAATGTGGATATCAAAGAAGGATTTATCAAGTATTTAGATTCCAAGCAACTATGCCAAATTACTTTTAATCCATTCCTAAAATCTGAGGTAATTGGCCTAGTAAAAAAAGTAAAATCATTATTAGACTCAAAAAATCTGCCTGAATTCTGCTCTAATGGAAATAAGTGCATAAGTTGCAGTCTCAGGCAGCAATGTCACGATGAAGTTACATTAAAAAAGAGCATTAATTAAAACAAAACATTTAAATATAACTTACAATCCTATATAGCTATTACTATACTGAGGGGTATACTCATGGCCGAAGAAGATAAAAAATTCTCAAAACAGTTGATAGGAAAGGTTATAGTATCTAAAACCGGAAAACGGTTTGGCGAAGTCGCAGATATTATCTTCGAGACAAGGTCAGGTGAATTGATCCATATGGTCCTTAAGAATCCAACATCTTATACAGAAAAGCTTGATCTTGAGAAAAACAAAGACAACGAGATACTTATACCATTCAGCGCTGTTATTGCAATCGGCGATTTCATGGTTATAGCAGAAGAAGACATTGTGTAATTCTATACTCAAAGCATTAAATTTTCATTAAAATTTAAAGCTTTTCGTAATAAGCAAAAATAAAAACACGGTTTTTATTTTTGCTGCATACAATAAATATTTAAATTAGCCTAAGTTTCTTAATAGCATGGACAGTGCTATATGGACTGAAAAGTACAGGCCAAAGGACTTCTCTGACATCAAAGGCCAGAAAGAGATTGTAAGGAGAGTTAGGGCTTTTGTTGAGCAGAAGAACATGCCTCATCTATTGTTTACAGGGCCAGCAGGAACAGGAAAAACCACCTTGTCTCTTGTTATTGCAAGGAAATTCTTTAAGGACGAATGGCATCAGAATTTTTTAGAGTTAAATGCCTCTGATGAAAGAGGCATAGATGTTATTAGGAGCAAAGTGAAGGATTTTGCCAGGACAAGAGCTATAGGTGATGTTCCATTCAAGATAATATACCTGGATGAATGCGATGCCTTAACAAGAGAGGCTCAGCAGGCTTTAAGGCGTACAATGGAAAATTACACCCAAACTACAAGATTCATCCTCTCAGCGAATTACTCCTCGAAGATTATCGATCCAATACAAAGCAGATGCGCAATTTTCCGCTTTAAAAGGCTGGAGCAAAAGGATGTGATGGATGTTATTGAGAGGATTGCCAAAGAGGAGAATTTGAAGATAGACGAAAAGGCAAAAGAAGCGTTATTTGAGATATCAGAAGGTGATTGCAGGCGTTTAGAAAACATATTGCAGAGCTGCGCTGCAATAAGCAAGAATGTAGATGAGGAGTTAGTTTATTCGCTGGCTTCAGTTGCAAGGCCAAAAGAGATCAACGAAGTTTTAAGATTAGCATTGGAGAATAAATTTATTGATTCAAGGGCTAAGCTGTTGGATGTCATGCTTAACTATGGCCTGGCAGGCCCTGATGTGATCAAGCAGATTCAAAAGGAGATATGGAATTTAACTATTGACAACAAAAAGAAGATGCAGCTTATTGAGCAATGCGGCGAGATAGAATTCAGGATGAGCGAAGGCTCTGACGAATTCATACAGCTAGAAGCTCTGTTAGCTAGGGTTGTGCTGGCAGGAGAGAAATAAAAAAATAAAAAATCACCCAGTGGTGTGTTTTACCCTTAATATTCTTTCAACATGCTCTTTGTAATCATACTTTAGATTGATATTGGCTTTCTTTTCAAAATCTCCAGTAAGACCTGTTGTGTCTTGTGTGCACCTTACAATCCTTTTTCCGCCATATAAGGTTACAAAGCCAGTGGTTGCAGTTCCCTCTTCCAATGGGCTGCAGGTTAATCCTGGCAAGCCATCGTCAACTTCAACCCACACCTTGTCTTTATTGGCTGCTTCATCATCACAGCTTGAACCAGATCTTGAGATCAATCCGGTTTTTCTATGGACAACCTCAAATGAGAAGGTTATTTTTTCATTTCCAGCAACATTCTCTTCAAAGTTCTCGACTTGTATTGGCGCACTTGAAGATGCTGCAGCTTTCTTTTCGTTTACTTTGCAGACCGTGTCTGCAGTTAAGTCAGTTAGGTCCTCTAAAATGCATACATCTGATTGGGCTTTTGTTCCATAAATGTAGCATATGTTTGCCCTTATTTTGTAATCATTATTTGCTACTAAGCTCCCTATAAAGTTAAATCCAGGAAAATCTACATAGGTTACTGTTCCAGGTATTTTATTGCCTTCTGAATCTATGTAAGCAGCATCCAAATCTTCATCTGGGTTTTTTGAAACGACAGGATTGTTGAATTCTGGAGGATAAAACCCAGTAAGTGATATGCTGATATCTTCCTTAGCAACATCATACTCTCCTTTATTCTCCACACTTAATGTAACCCCAAAACTCTGGGTGTTGCCATCATAAACCTCTTCTGGAGGGGTTCCTTCAAGAAAACCAAATGCTACCGAATCAGTTCCTCCTATGAATGCTGCAGTTGTTTTCTTTGTTTGCGATTCTTGCTGGCATCCGACTAACAGCATAAATCCCATTAAAATTACGCTTATTAAAACTTGTTTCTTCATTTTTACAACCTCCAAAGACTGTTAAACTATTTTTATATTTTCAGTATTTTTAAATCTTTTGGAAATTTAATTTCCAGGGGATTTATTTTAGTATATTACCTCTTCAAATATCTTCATTGGTCTTTCGATTGAAGTGGTATACCCATAGCTAAGCTTGATGTTTAGTGACGTTGTGTATGCCTCGATTCTCCCGGCTGTTGAAAATCTGCAGAATATATACCCCTCTCCATCTATTAGCTTGATTCTATCCCCTATGCTCGGCCTGCACTCAGTCATCCTTTCATTTCCAACATTAACATCCATTAAAGTTACATAATTCATGCTATCCAGGTCATATCCATAATTTGGGTTTTGGTCGATTTCGTATTCGTCAATTACTAATCCCTTATCGACATTCTTAATGAAAATTCTGAATAATGCATTATCATGGGTTGCGTGCTGTTCAATCCTTGTTACTGCGATTGGCGCTCCTTGGCTTGATACAGATATCGGATCTTCAACATCGCATACTTTTTCTTTGACGTAAGTTGAACCTGGTTCAGGGTCAATACAGATTATAGGATTTGCAAAGGTCATATAATGATAAGTTGCTGTTACAAGCAGCCTTGGCTCATAGATCTCCATTCCTTCTGGCAGGTTAAATATTGGCCCACCAAGAACAACCGCCGAATAACCCCCTCTAGGGTTATAAGAGCTTTTTCCTTCTAGTTCATCATCCCTCAGCCTGTTTTCTTCAAATCTCAAATCCATAATGTTTCTGTCAAAACCACCGACCCAAACCCATCCATCTAGATATTCACCGCTGTCATGCTGAGGAAACGCTCCTTGATTCCTTATCTGAACAACCATCTTTGCGTTAGGATCATTTTCATATAATTCGTTTGGAGTGTCTGTTGGAAACTCAAGCACCAAGCCTTGATTACCTGTTCTATAATTCACTTCTGTCGGCTCACCTTCTCTCCTAGTACAGCCAGAACTAGCTATAAGAAAAGCTATTACAATCAGAATTACAACACTCTTTTTCATTTTGTGATGATGATTTATTTATTCCTTATTTGGATATATAAATGTTTCGAATGATTTCGAATGAATTTAAAAAATATGCTAGTTTTCAATACCCTACTACCCTAGTTATTGTTACTGACTTAGATATGGTAGAAGTATAACCATAATCCAAGATTATAGTCAATGGGCTCAAAAATGTGCCTTCTTCTGTGCTTATTCCCTCTTCAAGCACGCATCTGGCTGATCCTTTATTTTCGTTTAATTTTATATATGCCTTATTTTCTCCTTCATTTTTTTTGGTTATATCACAATTAAGCTGTTTTACAGTGTCTCCTTGCCCAGGAAGGAATGCGCTTACACCAATCACATTCAGCTCATCATTAGTCAATGGCTCAGCAGAGCAGGCCTTTTCTATAATATCAGTGCCATCTTTAATAGCCTGGCCTTTCCCCTTATTTTCTATACTGATGATAAACTCTGGTTTTAATTGGCTTCCGTATTTTTCAGGCTGCATTGACTCTTCAATCTTAACAACAGCAATTGGCGCTCCCTGGTCGCTCAATGTTATATCTTTTACTTCGCAAACCTTTTCTTTACTCAATAGATTATGGACATCTGTATCAATGCAAATAGTCTCAATAACCTTTGTTTGGTATTTATAGCAGGCAGTAGCCATTATCAATGACTCGTGTTTCTCGCTCATCTCTTCCTTTATCCTCAAGGCATCTACCACCAAAGAGGCTATTGTCTTATCTCCTTTCGGATTTGCTTGGGATTTGCCTTGTAAATCGAATTGTGCTTTTGAATCTCCTGCAGCCCTTATAAGTTTATTATCAAGCCATCCGCTAACCTCCATATAGTCATTCTCCAGGCCGATTGAGATTATGCCTTTGCCATCCTTAATATCATAAGCCCCTTTATTTTCAAGCTCTATATTGATAGGAAATGGGCTTTCTTCGTATACTTCATCAGGAGGCGCTCCTTTCATAAAACTCATTACTAAGCCATCTGTTCCTTTATAGATTTCCTTAATCAATTCTGATGGGTCTGTGTTTTTATTAGTGGTTCCACAGCCTGAGACAAACAATACAATGACTAAAAATGCCGCAAAGTATTTCATTTCTATGAGACCTCTCTGCCAGGTGCTTTGCATGTTGTGTACATATCATTTCCTGATTGGCAGCAATTGGATGCTGTTTTAAATTTTAGGTCTAAGTCTTTGTTTTCTGGCTGGTAATACCCTTTTATTTCCAATGCCCCAATCAAAGGATTTACTTTCAGATTGTTTTCAAGTGTTACAAAATTAAGATATATCTCATCTGTCTCTTTTGCCTTGTAATTGCCAACAACGCCAATCTTATCGCCTTTTTTAATCGGCTTCCATTTTAATGTCGCAATATCCTTCTCTTCTAACTTTAAATTCTGGTATCTTGTTTTGAAGCCAGGATAATGCCATATCTCAATCGCATGATTATCATTTAAATCATCATTGTTCACAAGAATGATCCCTTTGTCAGCTGCAGAAACTGTATCTCCTTCTTTTGCGCTTATTGCTATGCCATAATACTTGTCATCTTTTTTATTTTCATAACATTTTGTGATAATGTTGTTTCCTTTTGCCAGAGGCCAAGCTAATTCTTTTCTTATTTCGATTATATCTTTATTCACGCAATTTCCTAATCCTTTAGCTTGGTTTGTCCATGTCCATTTGCAATAATGATAGCAAGGGTCTTGTGTGCAATAGTTTTCACATATAGTTACATCATTGGGGCAGAAATTCTCCTTATTGATTAGGCTGCAATCTCTTTTGTCTGTTGCGCATTCTTTGCATTCTTTAAACGTGCCTTTTTCATATGAAACAAAACATAACTCAGTTCCTCTACATGTTGTTTCATCTTTTCCATAGCAGCCTTTTTTTGGCCTTGCTTCTGAATCTGCTCCCATATAAGAGCCTTCAGCAAACTTTGTCTCTTTTATATCCAAAGTGATTGTTTTTTTGGCGCTGTAAATATAGTCAGCGCTTGCCCTAAAATATTTAATAGATAAAGGAGTATCCCCTAATAACCTGCTTGGGTCTCTTAGCTGTAATCTGCAGTTAAAAGTAACATGCTCTGTGATGTTCTTTAATTTATTATCATGCGGGTTTTTTAGCTCATAGATGTTAAATCCGCTCTCAACCAAATTAGATTCAACAAATTCGCGATCACAGGAACCAGGCTCTATCACAAATGAATCTGGAACCTGGATTATTAGCCTTTTGATCTCTGTGATTTCCCCCTCCCAGATATTTGTTATCGTAACGCCAAGTTTAGGCATTACATTGACCCCTTCTCCTTCTTTCAATATCCCTATTGGAGGCGCTTTTGTGCCTATCCCTAAATTGACAGGCCCATTAGTGCATTTGGATATAGGATCTCTATCTGTAATGCCATACTCATTAAATACGTCAATATTCTGCCTTTTTAATGCATTTAATTTTTCCTGGTGCATGAAATAGCTTTTTAGATAAGCCATTGTCTCAAAATTGAATTTAGCAGACAATGTTATTGTATTGCTGCCTTTGTCCAGCTCATCAAATCTGCAGCTTATATCCTCTTCATCTATTGCCTGGATAGTAAAATTATGCTGCGGTGTAACTTTTCCCTGAACCTCTTTTGCCGAACAATTAACTTGGATTCCAACTGGCTTGTCAAGAGTCCTGGCTTTAAGTGTTGCCCATATTGTAACCGGTTCCTTTTCAAAATACTCTGAATCAGCGGGCTCAATATTCTCCAGATACACCCCTAACGGCTCTTTTTCGTTTTCTTCTACTTCAGATTCATAATAGCCGCCTGTTGCTTCATTTAGCATATTGGTGTATCCTTTGGTAACTTGTGTCCAAAGGCCAGTAGCCATTTTTTTAATGCCTTGCAAACCAGTCTGGCCATATGTAATAGCTGTTCTATAATCCTCGCTTGTCAGCGGTTTTCCAATATTATAGGTCTGGTTTATACCATAAGCAAAAACTGCAACATTCAATAAAACGACAAGTATGATGACTGCTTTAGTAAGATAACCCTTCTGTGTTTGGTTTGTCAGAAGAAGTGTGTAGTAAAACCATACAGGAATTATCAGTCGGTTAGATAGTATTCCTGGAAAAAAGTAATCCAATAGGCCATAACCAAAAAAATCAAATGCTAGCAAAACAAATAGGGTATAGTTTGCTGCAGGCATATCCTGTGCTGTCGGCCTTATAAGGAATATGTA
The DNA here is from genome assembly GCA_964550945.1 of uncultured Methanosarcinales archaeon. Classification (GTDB taxonomy): domain Archaea; phylum Nanobdellota; class Nanobdellia; order Woesearchaeales; family CAZKBD01; genus CAZKBD01. The sequence goes on along the minus strand of CAZKBD010000002.1, from coordinate 4,990 downwards.
TAGGAATATTGCAAAGATTATATGTAAGACGCCAAATGTAAAGCCGCCAAGGAAGAAGATTAGTGAGAATAGCTCAACTAGAATAGCAAACGATATAAAATCACGCCTATCGATATGAGACATATTGATTAGGTAGTAACTGATTAATATAACAAGAACAACCCCATTGGCTAAAATCATCTGCCAGTCAAAGCTCAAAAAGCTTGATGAAAATTTATCGATATCAATACCATCAAATCTTGTTCCTAAATCACTTGCGTATAACACAATGGATAGAAAGATAAACAGGTTAGTCCAACCAAATCCTATTGCTCCTCCGACACCAGCAGTTGCAACACCATACATTCTGTCTGCGCCAGAACTAAGTTTTCCACCAACATATCTTCCAGCAGGCTTTACGCCTTCATGCCAAATTGTGCCCCCTGCTCTTCCTGCTCTGCCACCAAAACTTTTAACTGTGTCCCATGCTTTTGATTGGCTTTTTGCTTCTCTTTGTTCTTCTTTATCAGCTCTTTCTTCTGCCCTCTCGGCTCTTTCTCCTGATTCATCAACTGATTCTATTAACTCTCCTTCTGTATTTTCTCCTCCTTTGCGAATTCTATTCAATATATCTAACCCGTCCGGTCTACTCATTCTCTACCCCTTTTTTATAAATTAACTTATTTAAAATAAGAACTCTAATCCTAAACACCTCTTATCATTTCTCGATTAGCTCTACTTTCAGGTCTTTTAGATCAATGGTCTTCTTTGGGATTATCTTCAATGAATTCGTTCCTTCTTCAACATATTCATTTATCTTTTTCGAGAAGCTGATCTCTTTTGTTAAAGGCATATAGGATTTTTTGCCGTTTATTATTATATCAGCCTCCTTCTCAGTTTCTTTGTCAACAAAAACCAGTGTAAGGTTTAAATCCATCTCCTTGTCTTCTATTTTTCCCATTTGATTTTCGCTCAATTCAAAATACTGCACATAGCTTGGAGCTTCTTTAAGCTCTGTCTTAACCACAATCCTGTCAATAAGGTATTGCCCCTTGTCTGTTTTGAATTCTAGTTTATTCTCTCCTTCAATTAGGGTAAATGGTGAAAATTCAACTGTTTGCAGCATTCCGCAGTCAGGTATAGATGAGAATACGTTATAGTTGTTTATCAGCACATCTATTTTTGAAACCTTCCTTACTTCGCAGTCTGGGAAGAACTTTAATTTTGAGCTTTTTAGGTTATCTAATTCAGCCTGTTCCATAAAAAATACTCCAGAGCCTTTTCTTGCGCTTACATCTGTCACATCAGCCAGTATCTTTAAACTCTCTAAACTATACTCATTGGTTTTCCAGAACATAAAACCTACTTCAGACGCTGAAATTTCAATTGTATTCTCGCTTTTCAGGTTCTCCACAGCCAGATTCAATGGCTCCATGTTTCTCTCTGTGGCCTCCCCATTAAATACTTCATATCCATTTAATTTTATTATAAGCCTTCCTTCACTTTTTTTAACATCAAATGACATTATCACATTTTTGGTGTTTGCCAGGTCTGTCACTGAAAAGATTATTGTTTTGCTTTGCTTGTCAAAAACTCCATTTTTCACATAAAGTGAATTTATGCTTTTGAGTATTGTAGCTTCAGTTGAAGTATACAGATTCATTGGGGGTATAACATGATCCATCTCTGTTTCTTTGAGATAAGCCAGCCTGCCAGGATGCTCCAACAATAAAACTTCTTCAGAAACATCTTCTTCATCTCCATTATCCTCCTCTGTCAAATTGCTCTCAAGGAGGTTTTTTCTTTCTTCTCCAGGCAAGAACATGATGTATAACACAATCAAGCCTGAAATTATTGCCACAAGAACAGCAGCATTTACCTCGGATTTTTTTTTCATTAAAATCACCTAGCGCTTTTTAGCGAATAAAGCTATACCTATCGCTATTCTAAAAATAAATAAATTTATATATAAATGTTTTGATTTATTCCTTTTAAGGACTGACTATGAAGCTCATACACTCTGATATCAAAAAGGGAGAAGCAAAGGTAAAGATAGAGAACTTAGACGATTTATGGTATTTGAGCACCATTATAGACGCAAATGATGAGCTAAAGGGCAAAACCATAAGAAAGATCAAGATTGGAGAAAAAGACGAGCGTTCTGCCAATGTCTCGAAAAAGGCAGTCTTTCTAAAGCTAAAAGCGGAAAAGATAGAATTCAGCAAGACATCTAACATCCTTAGGGTTTCTGGGAAGATAACTGAAGGCCCAGAGGACATCCCTAAAGGGTCATATCACACTTTTAACATCGAAATCAATTCCATCATAACAATAACCAAAGACAGATGGCTAAGTTTCCAGCTTGACAAGCTAAATGAAGCTTGCTCGACTAAGGTAGCAAAAATATTGATCTGTGTTCATGACCGCGAAGAAGCCTATTTTGCCTTGATGAAAAAATACGGCTATGAGATGCTAACCGATATAAAAGGGAATGTAGCCAAAAAAGGCATTGAAGAAAAAACAAGCTCTAATTTTTATCTTGAGATAATAAGCCAGATCAAGGAGTATGTGGAAAGATACAAGATTCAGACAGTGATTTTGGCAAGCCCCGCTTTCTGGAAAGAAGACTTAATGAAAAATTTAAAAGACAATGAGCTCAAAAATAAGATTGTATTATGCGCTTGTTCATCTGTAGGAAAAAATGGCGTTGACGAAGTTTTGAAGAGAGAAGAGACAAAACAAGCCTTAAAAAGCGACCGCATAGCCCAAGAGGTAAACTTAGTTGAACAATTGATGCAGGAAATATCCAAAAATAATCTTGCAGTATACGGCTTAAAAGACACAGATGAGGCTATAACTATCGGAGCAGTTGATGTATTGTTGGTCACAGATGCCATTATACAAAAAACCAGGCAGCAAGGCACTTATGGTAAGATTGATTCTCTGATTAAAGCAGCAGACAAGATGAAAGGCCATGTTTATATTATCAGTTCTGAGCACGATGGAGGCAAAAGGCTTAATGGGCTCGGCGGCATAGCAGCAATATTAAGGTTTAAATTAAGATACTGATGCTGCTACTGCTGGATAATATGTTTTTGAAATGTCAGAATTCCACCAGCCTACTAATTGATAGCCAAGGTGGAATTCTGAGCATGCTCAAAAACTACCCTCAAGTCAGGGTGGTTTTAAGCATGTCACTCATCTCTGATTGGTAGTTTTTGACACAATAGACGAAAAATATATTTTATTCTTACATAATACTTATATACAAGCTTAGATTAATCCATTAATTTGTATTAACTTCAGAGTTGAAATTTTTTGTAACTAATCATAGATGAACGTACTAAGGCGAGGTAAAAAACCGTAACATATTAATAGTAGTACCAATTTTTTACCCCATTAGGTAAATAAAAATAAAAAGGGGGTTGGTTAAATGATAGTAAAGGAAGAATTTTTAAGCAAATTGAGGAGATATTTTTCTCTGAATTTGTATGAAGTTAAGATTTGGACTGCATTGCTTTCTAGAGGCGTGTCAACTGCTGGAGAGCTTAGTGATATAGGAAATGTTCCAAGAAGCAGAAGTTATGATGTTTTAGAAAGCCTTGAGAAGAAAGGTTTTGTTGTAATGAAGCTTGGAAAGCCAATTAAGTATATTGCAGTGCCGCCAGCAGAGGTTCTTGAGAGAGTCAAAAAGAATGTCACAGAAGACGCAAAAGAGAGCTTAAAAAGGTTAGACGATCTTAAGAGCACAGAAGTTATAGGCGAGTTGAATACGCTGCATACCCAGGGCGTTGAATTGATTGAGCCTTCAGATTTATCTGGCTCAATCAAAGGCAGGCACAATTTATATAATCATCTCGAGTTAACAATAAAAAAAGCAGAAGAATCCGTAACATTAATGACAACCTCCCAGGGCCTTATGAGAAAGGTAGAGGGCCTTAAGCCATTGTTTGAGAAATTAAAGAGAAGGGGAGTGAAGATAAGGATTGCTGCGCCAATAACCAAGGAGTCATTGAAAGCTGCTAAGGAAATGTCTGGATTGGCAGAAATAAGGCATACAGATTCAAAAGCAAGGTTCTGTGTTGTTGATGGTAAAGAGATTGTATTCATGATTTTGGATGACAAAGAAGTCCATCCAACCTATGATGTTGGCATATGGGTAAACACTCCTTTTTTTGCCAGCGCAGTAGACAATTTGTTTGACCTTGCATGGAAAGGCATGAAGAAGGTTTAAATTCTTTCTTTATTTTTTATTTATCTTACCAAGTGAAATTGTGTAAACTCTGGAGTTTCAAGCGCCTTATTAACATAGGATGCAAGATCAGTACGGATATTAGTTCTATTATTGTGTTTGTTTACTCTTATATCAATATATTCACGGCCCCATAAAGTCATGGCGGCACAAACGCGCCACACTGATTCCATCCATTGATCGTATGAATGCTCTGGAAGCTTCCTGCGGCTAGGATCAGTTAAATCAATTTGTACTTCTCTATCTAAATAGGTTCCAAGGCCAATTTCTGCAGCCACTTTCCGCTCATCGTAAATCCATTCTATACCTGACCGTACATCCAAGGATTGCCTGTAAAATTCACCAGAAGGCAAGCTACAACCATTTTTCCAGTTTTCATCTCCTGTGAATCCCCGTATACCTTCTACAAGATCATCAGCATCCATCATACCTTTAGGATGATTTTTAAATCCACGAAGACGTCCTTCAGTTAATGGCTGGGCATAGCGAATTCCACTAAGCGGATGCGCTTCAAGGTGAGCTTTTGCTAATGGCATCAAAGTTGGAACATAAATTTGCTCTTGTCTATTATATACGGCTAGAATCTCTGCTCTATGGATAAATGATTCAGGAACTTCCATTTTACAGAGAGAAAAATGTACTTATATACAGTAAATCCGATTGAAATTACATCTCGACGATAAGAATTCTAAGGAAATTAGGGGAAAAACACATATAGTGTTAATCCCCTAAGCATTTTGGTGATACAAAATGCAAAAA
>CAZKBD010000001.1:0-64305 GCA_964550945.1 uncultured Methanosarcinales archaeon | reverse complement strand
TGTGACTAAATTTCTAACATACCACCATGTCTATTGACTGGTGGTTCTTGATAAAGAGAGCACGCAAAATTGTTAAATTAAAATTTTCGGTCGTTGACACAAAAATCTATTATGCAGTTTCGCTCAACGCTTTCTTTTTTGTGCCTCAATAATCTCTTTTTTGAGGAAATAAAAAAAAAGATTAAAATGAGGCGATGAAGATGAATCAAATTGTAACTTATGATTATTTGAAAGATTTTAAGAGAGTGCATGTTAAAATTACAGATGAATTTTTTAACAAGATTAATGAAACGATTATTAAAAAATATGGCACATTAAACATATTCAGTGGAGCTTTAAAAACAAATATAGGGACTCTTAGGTGGGAATTCAAAAGGAACGCTTATCATCCGTTTTGTAGGCTACTGATGATAACAGGCCACTTAGGTATTTCAAAAGAAGAGTTATACACCCATATTATTGGGTTTTATCATTGGGGTTCTCACAAAGATTGTATTCAAATCCCTAAATTATTAGAGATTGATGAATTTTTTGTTGAAGGATATGCACTTTATCTTGCAGAAGGAGATACTGGTTTTAGCGGTGATACAAGACCCAGAAAATTCAGATTTACTAATTCTGAAATCACTGTAATTAATCATATGATCAGATGGATCAGCACTTATCTTCCTAAGATTGAATCTTATGTGAATGTAATCAATCCCAGCGGAAATGATATTAATTTTGAAAATGTTGGAAGATTAATAAATAATGATCAAATAAGATTTAAAGAAGACTCGTATAATCAGGTCGTAAAATATAGACTTTGTGTTGACAGTGCAGTTATCATTGATTTGATTTTAGCAATAGAAGATAAAATCAAAGAATTGTGCAAGAAAGACAAGAAACTAGCAGCAGCTTACACCAGAGGTATGATGATTGGAGAAGGCACAGCCTACTTCAACAAAAGCAGGTATGTGCGAATAGAAATGAGGAACGAAAAGGAAATTAAATATTTGCATCAGTTATTTACTCTTTTAGGATTTGAATGCAAACCTTCTTTAAGAAATGAAAGGCATGATATGTGGAGCATATACATTAGTGCAAAGCAATTAATGAAATATTATGATGAGATTGGCTTTGGAATTCATGAAAAAAGACAAGTGATTCTGGAAAAGGCGATTAATAAGAAATTGAGGGTAAATCAATATTGCTAAAAGTAGTTTCTGATGAAAATTATTTAGATTTGCAGAAAGAGAAGAAAAGGTTAGAAAATAAAAAGAATGATTAACATATGCACGCTTTTAGCCGAACCGACCACTACGAAGTGGGGGAGAAGTATGACGGAGGGCCGACCAACCGTAATATATATAAACAAGACTAGATATACACCCAAGTATGAAAAGGATATATCATGTATTAATTGAACAAGATGAAGATGGTGTTTTTGTAGGTAAAGTTCCAGAATTAAGAGGTTGTGTCAGTCAGGGCGATACATTAGATGAATTAATGAAAAATATTAGAGAGGCGATTGAACTTTGCCTTGAAGTCAAAAATGATGATGATTCAAGAGATATTAACAAGTTTGTTGGGATACAAGAAGTTGAAGTGATGTAAACTTGAAATTGCCGCTTCTCTCCGCAAAGGAGTTGTGCAAATTATTAGAGAAAGAAGGTTTTCTACTAATCCGCCAGAAAGGAAGTCATATGTTCTATAGGCACCCAGATGGAAGAACTACGGTAGTTCCTTTTCATACAGGAAAAGATATAAGCAGAGGTTTGTTGAAGGTCATTTTGGAAGAAATAAACATGTCTAGAGAAGATTTCTTTAATAAATTCAAATAAATGTTTGGACTGAGTAATATTTTGGCCAACTATACTTGTGATGAGATTGGCTTTGGAATCCATGAAAAAAGGCAAGCGATTTTGGAGAAGGCGGTTAATAAGAAATTGAGAATCAACCAGCATTCTTAAGGCAGTTTTTGAGAAAGTTTTAAATAGTTACGTCTATAATTAGTCAATTATTGGGTGGAGGTTAAGATGAAAAAGATAATTCTAGTATTGGTTGGGTTAGTTTTGGGTATGAGTTTAGTTTCGGCTGTTCCAATGGTAGAATGGGCTAATACATTTGGTGAAGGGTTAAATGATTATGGACGGGAAGTACAACAAACTTCAGATGGAGGATATATTGTAGTTGGAACTAAAAATGCTGAAAATTTCTGGTTAATCAAAACAGACTCTAGTGGTAATATAGAATGGGATAAAAATTTTGGTGCTATGCATGGTTACTCAGTCCAACAAACTAATGACTGTGGTTATATTGTGGCTGGATACTATAAACGTGATTGGATAGCTTACTTTAGATTGATAAAAACAGACTCTAGTGGTAATATAGAATGGGATAAATCATATGGGGGGCTTCCTGAACAATCTGAGTACATTGTTAACGAGATTCAACAAACTTCTGATGGTGGATATATCGGAGCAGGATATAAAAGAGTAGGATTTGGTTCTGGTGATTTCTGGCTTATTAAAACAGATTCAACTGGGAATGAGCAATGGAATAAAACCTATGGTGGTGTAGAATGGGAAGAGGCTCATTCTTTAGACCAAACCTCTGATGGTGGGTACATAATAGCAGGGTATACAAAAACATTTTCTTGGGGGTTTAATACAGATTTTTGGTTAGTAAAAACAGATTCAGGTGGTAATGAGCAATGGAATAATGTATTTGGCACTGGCAGTGAACAAACGGCACATTCAGTTCAGCAAACGAGTGATGGCGGATTTATTGTTGCTGGGTGGTCACATTCTTTTCTAACCAGTTATGACTTCTGGATTATAAAAACAGATTCAGGTGGTAATGAGCAATGGAATAAAACTTATGGTGATATTGGTGACGACAATGCTTATTCAGTCCAACAAACTAATGACGGGGGTTATATTGTGGCTGGTCCCACTGGTTCGTCTGGAGAAGGAGCTTATGATATGTGGGTTATAAATACGGATTCAAGTGGAAATGAAGAATGGAATAAGACCGTTGGTGGTGTAAACTATGACTACGCTACCTCAATACAGCAAACAACTGAAGGAGGGTATATTGTAACTGGATATACTGAATCGTTTGGAGCCGGGGGATATGATATTTGGCTAGTTAAATTAGGATATGACCTTGATGGTGATGGAGTTCCAGATAGTAGGGACTTGTGCCCTAGCACACCATTGGATGAAGCTGTTAACATAAATGGCTGCTCTTGCACACAAATAACAATACCATTCAGAGATTGTCCAACTGACCAATGTGAAGGAGAAAACTGGATAGATTATCCAGATGATGGTAATGATACTTGCGTAGCTGGAGAAATAACTGAGATTTATTCATGTGAAGCGATAAGCTCTATATACGATCCAGAGCGTGATTCCGATGACGATAATGATGGTATACCAGATACTATTGATTTATGTCCCAACACACCGTTAGGAGTAGAAGTGGATACTAACGGTTGTTCTGCTGCTCAGTTCTGTGACAAGTTTAATCCACTTACTAGTCAGAAAAACCCAAACAGAAAATTATGTGTGAGCGCTGATTGGAAAGGTAATGAAGCTGTTGGCGGAAAAGGCAAGAAAATGCAGCCTAATGATTGTTACATTGATAAATATGTCAAGAATGATCCATATGATGATATGTGTTTAGCAACAAGCACAGCCAATTAATTTTTTTTATTTTTTTGAGCAAAGTTTAAATACTTATTCTCGATAATAAATCATTATGGGGTATTGGGAAGAAAAAAGAAAGTACGAAGAATTAAAGGAACAAACTAAAGTATGTACTCACTGTGGAAAGCAAGGAAAAATGAAGGCATCGTGTCAACATATCTCTTTATGGAATGGACAATGTGGAACCCACCTTGCTTTTAACTTTGCGAATAAAGATTTAGCTATTGTAACACATAATAATCTATGTGAAGATTGTGCTCATAAATGCAAAAAATGTGGTAAACATTTTTGTCCTAAGCATATAACTAATCATAATTGCTAGTTATTTTGAATAGATAATTTTATCTTTAATAGGCCTATATTTTTTACCACTTTTTTCAATTACTTCCAAATTGCAATTAACACAATGGATTATTGTTTTTTTATGATGTGTTTTTTCCCAAGTAACATCAATCGGAAAATTACAATCTCTACAAAAAAAGTTATTCTTAATTGTACCATTGAAAACTATTTGTTTAAATCCCTTGTTAAGAGTAACCCAAGTAGTAATAGAAAGCAAAGGTTTGAAATTTCTAGTTTCTAAATATTTAATCTTGAATTTGGTTTCTACATAATCTATTAATTTCTCTAGTTTATTACAATCTATCCCATCAAAAGTAAAATAATATCTGTACATATGTATCAAGAATTTGATATGTAATATAATCTTTTCTTATTTGAAGCATAGCCTAAGTGACATTCACTTAATAGCTCATAAAAACAATCCATTATAATCCCTTCAATAACACCTTATCCATGCCTGGCAGAAATAGGCATTGAGATAGTTCCAGCAGCCGAATAGTCACGAGTTTCCTCAATGCCAAGATGCTTGTCAACTTCTTCATTTACAACTGTCCAGAAAAAATCAATAAACTTCTCTACTTTTTTATTGCTTAGAGTAATCTTATACATCTGCGCTTTGCCAACCTTTCTTGTCAATATAATCCATTTGCCTTTTACTAGCTCTTTTTTTAACTGCTTCATGTAAGGGTAGCTAATATTGGAAAATTTAGCAATATCTTTTATTGAATAATCAAAATCCTGGGCACTAATCAAAAAATCAAGGACTTTGTTTTTAGGTGTAAATCCTTCTCTTTCCAAAAAAACTGATCTTTCTTTCATTGTTTAGATAGGAAAATGTTCATTTATATAAATCTTTCAATTATCCCAGTTTTATTAATGTTACAATGATTATAACCATATACAAATAAAACCAGATGAAATATCTTTTAATAGTTATATTTTAAAATATATTTTCTACTATCCATTTTTTATAAAGATTTATAAAACAATTTCAATTTTTTAAAGTAAAAACTTATCAGGGGGTATAATCATGCAACAAACAAAAATAACTCTAGATGAAAATGAAATACCAAGAAGATGGTATAATATCTTGCCAGATCTGCCAAAGCCGTTAGATCCGCCATTGCATCCAGCTACAAAAAAACCATTAGGCCCGCAGGATTTAGCTCCAATATTTCCAATGGGGCTTATCAAACAAGAAGTTTCTCAAGAAAATTATATACAGATTCCAGAAGAACTTATTGATATTTATAGGATGTGGAGGCCTTCTCCTTTATATCGCGCTCATAGGCTTGAAAGATTTCTTAAGACGCCAGCAAAGATTTTCTATAAATGGGAAGGTGTATCCCCTCCAGGATCTCATAAGCCAAATACCTCAGTTGCTCAAGCATACTATAATATGAAAGAAGGTGTAGAAAGATTAAGCACTGAGACTGGAGCAGGACAGTGGGGCTCATCACTTGCATTTGCATGTAATCTGTTTGATTTAAAATGCAAAGTGTATATGGTAAGGTGCAGCTTTGATCAAAAGCCATATAGAAAGCTAATGATGGAAACATGGGGAGCAGAATGTGTTGCTTCTCCAAGCAAAGACACAGAATCAGGAAAAGCCATGCTTAAAAAAGACCCAGACTGCCCAGGCAGCTTAGGAATGGCTATCAGCGAAGCTGTTGAAGATGCTGTAAAGCATGAAAACACAAAATATTCATTAGGCTCTGTTCTCAATCATGTGTTATTGCACCAAACGATTGTTGGATTAGAAACAAAAGAGCAATTAAAAATAGCAGAAGTGGAGCCAGACATTATGATTGGTTGTGTTGGTGGTGGTTCTAATTTTGGCGGTTTTATACTACCTTTTGTAAAAGATAAAATAAAAGGAAAAACCAAAACTAAGTTTATTGCTGTTGAACCAGCATCTTGCCCAACACTAACAAAAGGCCCTTTTGCCTATGATTATGGTGACACAGCAAAAATGGCTCCTATTGCAAAGATGTATACTCTTGGCCATGGGTTTATGCCCCCCGGGATACATGCTGGTGGCCTTAGGTATCATGGAATGTCTCCTATAATCAGCGCTTTAGTCAATCAAAATTATATTGATGCAGTTGCATTACCTCAGCTTGGTTGTTTTGAAGCAGCAGTAACCTTTGCAAGAACAGAGGGGATTATTATAGCTCCAGAAACATCCCATGCTGTTAAAGCCACAATTGATGAAGCGCTGAAGTGCAAAAAAACCGGAGAAAAAAAGACAATTGCGTTTAACTGCTCTGGCCATGGCCACTTTGATATGGCTGCTTATGAAGCATATTTTGCTGGAAAGCTAAAAGACTTTGACTATCCAAAAGATAAAATCTTAGAGGCACTGAAAGATCTGCCCAAGGTATAATGGCTCTAACTCAAACTATCAACAAAATCAAAAAAGAAATACCTGCTAATGTAAAGATTTTAGCAGCAACAAAAACAAGAACAACAGCTGAAATACAAGAAGCAGTAGATTCAGGAATATCTATTATTGGAGAAAATTATGTGCAGGAAGCTGAAAAGAAATACCCCTATATAAAAGGAGATATTGAAAAGCACTGCATAGGCCATCTGCAAAAAAACAAAATAAAGAAAGCTCTTGAGATATTTGATGTAATTGAGACTGTTGATTCTTTGGATATAGCAAAAGAAATAGATAAAAGAACTAAAAAACAGATTCCCACCTATATAGAAGTCAACATTGGCAAAGAAACAAAAAAAACAGGAGTTCTTCCAGAAAATCTTGAAATATTAATTGAAGAAATCTCGAAATTAAAAAATGTTAAAATAACCGGCCTAATGACCATGGCCCCTTTTTTTGAAGATATTGAAAAGATAAGGCCTTATTTTAAAGAAATGAAAAGATTGTTTGACAAGATTCATAAGAAATATCCCTCTATAGCTATCCTCTCTATGGGGATGTCTGACAGCTACAAGATAGCTATTGAGGAAGGAGCTAACCTTATAAGGTTGGGAACAGCTATATTTGGTAGAAGGAGCTAACATATAATAGCAAATTGCATCAAAAAAGTTCCATTATTTTTGCAATTTGATATAAGTTTAACAACCCAAGAGATTTTCGTAACCTTTATAAATCAGCTTCTATTTCTAACGAGCATCAAGAGATAAATCGGTTGTGAAATGCCATAAATTCACTGCGTGAATTTAACGGCGCTGCTGGTTTATACTGGAGATATAAGCGTATTCTTATATTTCCCTATTCAACTAAAAAACTAAACAGGGTGGAATTAATGGCTAGAATGCACTCAGGAAGAAAAGGAAAATCCGGATCAAAAAAACCTTTAAAAACAACTTTGCCAACATGGGTGAGGTATAAATCAAAAGAAGTGGAATTATTGATAGTCAAATTGGCTAAAGAAGGGCAGACATCTTCGCAGATAGGAACTACTTTAAGGGATACTTATGGCATACCCGACGAAAGAAAGATAACCAGCAAGAGAATAACTGCGATACTAAAGAAGAAAAACATCCTTGGAGATGTCCCAGAAGACCTTATTGCTTTAATCAAGAAGGCAGTCAATGTCAAAAAGCATATCGAAAGAAACAAGAAGGATAACACCGCCAAAAGAGGCCTTACACTAACTGAATCTAAGATAAAAAGATTGATAAAATACTACAAGAGATCAGGAAGATTAAGCTCAGAATGGAAATATGACCCAGAGAAGGTAAATATCTTTGTCGGATAAGATGGATTTGGATAACCTAAACAAATCGAATGAAAAAAAGTTCAAATCTGTGCCTTACAAAGAGAGAGCTATCTTTTTGCCGCACTGCCTGAGGAATAGGGATTGCAAAGCAGCTAATTCTGATGAGGGGTGGATCTGCATTAATTGCGGAAGATGCAACATAAGTGATTTTAAAAAAAAGGCAGAGAATCTTGGCTATAGGGTCTTTATCGTCCCTGGCTTCAGCTTAGTAAAGAAACTGATAGATACACACAAACCCAAAGCAGTTGTGGGAATAAGCTGCAAAAACGAGATGAATATTGCAAAATCAAAATTAAAATCTCATTTAATCACTCAAGGCTTGCTGTTATCAAAAGACGGCTGTGTTGAGACTGAAGTGGACTGGGAAAAACTAAATAAACTATGCCTATAGAAATGGAATATGATGTGGTTATAGTAGGGGCAGGCCCTGCTGGTCTAACTGCTGCTAAAGTGCTTGCTAATAACCTCAAGAGAGTTCTGGTTCTGGAGAAAAATCCTTCTGTGGGAGATAAAGTTTGTGCAGAAGGCGTAACTGTCAAGTCTAGGCAATCTATCCCAGAGAAGGCTATCCAAAAGGGGTATAATTCAGTAACTGTCCATTCAAGATTTCAGAGCATAACTATAAGGCAAGAGCATCCGTTTATCTGGATGATAAGCAGGAAAATTCTGGCAAGACTTCAACTTGCTGAAGTAAAAAAATCAGGAGCTAAAATCCAGTTCAATTCAAGAGTAAAAGAGATAAAGGATGATTACTTGATCTGCAACAACAAACGAATCAATTTCAAATATCTGATAGGGGCAGACGGAAGCAATTCCTTTGTTAGAAACAGCCTAGGGTTAAAAACAAAAGGTATGGGCCTGGCAATGCACTACAAAGTAAAAGAGAGTTTTGATAAGGTGGAGGTATTCCTTGATTATAAAAGTTTTGGTTCTTGGTATTTGTGGATATTCCCCCATAAAGGCTATACATCTATAGGGACAGGAAGCCAAGCTAATAATGCAAGGATTGTCAAAAAGCATCTTGAAGAATTTTTAGAGTCAAAAGGGATAGGCTATAAAAAAGCAAAATTTGAAGCTGCTTTGGTAAATACTGATTACCAAGGCTTCAAATTTGGCAATAAGTTTTTAGTAGGAGACGCAGCTGGATTTGCTTCAGAACTCACAGGAGAAGGCATATACCAAGCTATTACGTCTGCAGAGGATGTTGCTGAGGGAATATTAAACAAGAATCTAAATAAGGATCTAAATAAGGATTATAATTTTCCAAAGATAAATAGAATCCTAAAAATAAAATCAACGCATGGCAAAATACTAAAGAAACTAAGAATAAACAGATACCTCACTACAGTGCTGCATGAGCTCTGTTTGATACTATTACGAAAAAAAAGGGTTTCAAAGAAGATAATTGATATAGGCTCTTTTTGATTGTTTATTGTTCTGATTATCTCTTCCTTAAGGCCATATAATCCGCAAACTCATTAAAAAAATCCCTGCTTTCCTTGTTTATACCCATCTTATTTAATATTTCTTTGGCTTTTATAACTCGTTTATCAGCCTCTGATCTAACATAAGCCAATGAATTTTTTTTGATTATGCCTATTGCCCTGATTATTTCTTCTTTTGAAGCGCTTGTTCCTAATATGCTTAGAAGCTCTTTTCTCTCTTTGCCTGTCCCATTCTCCAGCGCTTTTATAACAAGAAGCGTCTTTTTGCCTCTTTTTATGTCAGAACCAAGCTCATGGCCTTTTGCCATGTCTTCTGAGATATCCATTATATCGTCAACAAGCTGGAATGCGATTGCCAATTCTTTTGCGTACTCTTCCAGCTGTTTTATCTTTTCAGGCTTAGCATCGGCTAATACAGCTCCAATAGCAACAGATGCAGAAAACAAGCATGCTGTCTTCTTTTCAATCATATCTAAATATTCTTTTTCTTTAACGTCCTTTCTTTTTTCTAAGAGTATGTCAAGGAACTGGCCATAATTGACCAGACGATAGGCATTATTATAGATTTTTAGCGCATTGTTTTTCAGTTCATCTGGAAAATCAGAATTGGATATCATATCTGCACCCAATGGGATCAGGATATTTCCGCATAATATGGCATTAGAAACTGCAAACTTAGAGCTTGATTTATTAAACAAAGGCCCATCATATGAATCTTCTTTATGATCAGCAAGATAACTGTCTTTTAATCTCTTATAAACTGTTGGCTTGGCTCTCCTGAAATCATCCTCATCCATTATGTCATCATGAATCAATGTTGAGTTATGAAGAAGCTCTACAGATAGAGATGCAGGAATTATCTTATCATTGTCACAGAATGCCTTATATGCCATGATCAACAAAATAGGCCTAAGCCTCTTCCCATCTTTAATGTATTCTCTTATATAACCTTGATTGGTCTTTAAGAAGCCATCCTTAGCCTCTTTAGCTGCCATACCAAAAAAATTATCTAATTCACTATCAACAATCTTTTTGTAATGATCTAATGGATTATCCATTCTTTATCTTTTCTGCGATGTCTTTTATGAGCCATCTTGGTGTTGAAGCGCCTGCTGTAATGCCTATATGCTTCTTATTTTTGAACCAACTCTTTTTTAAATCAGATATCATTTCAACATGCTTGGTCTCTACTATATTTTTACACAACTCATACAACCTTTTTGTATTTGCAGATTCTTTTCCACCAATCACGAGCATAAGATCGACTTTTCTTGCAAGGCCTGTTGCCAGATCCTGCCTTTCAGCTGTGGTATTGCATATTGTTTCAGCAATCTTTAATCTCTTGCAATGGCTTCTTAATTTTTTGATAATCTTGTCTACTCTACCTTTTGATTGTGTTGTCTGGATAACTACACCAATTTTATCATAAAAACCAATGTTGTTTGCATCTTCTAAACTTTCCAATACCTCAGCATCTTTTATATTCCCTCTTATTCCGATAATCTCTGGATGGTTAGCTTCCCCTATTATGATGACCTTACATCCTTTAGCATAGAACTCTTTTGCAAGATTCTGGGCTTTTTTTACAAAAGGGCATGTCAGATCAATTACATTAAGGCCTTTTTCCTTTGCTTTTTTGATTAATGCTCCTGGAACGCCATGGGTCCTGATAAGCAAAGTGCCGTTGTTTATATCATCAATTGACTCAATTGATTTTATGCCTTTTTTTTCCAGTTCTTTAATTGTTTGAGGGTTGTGAATTAAGGGACCTAAACTAAAAGAATCTTTTTGTTTTAGGGCTATGTCTAATGCCCTCTTAACTCCAAAACAAAATCCTGAATTATTTGCTATTGTTACTTTCATTGGTGATTGTTTTTGTTGCATATACAAATTTATACTTATCTTTTAGGCTGTTTTCAGCAGTTTTGGCTTGGGTTTTAGTTTTGAATATGCCAAAAACGCTAGAGCCAGAGCCTGACATCAGGGCATTCATAGCCCCATTTTTCATAAGGTCGTCTTTTATAGATTTAATCTTAGGATATTTTTTGAAAATAGTCTCTTCAAAATCATTATTAAGGTTTTTTGTTATATTTCCCTTTGTCAGTTTTTTTAGCAAGACAGCGGTTTTTCTATGCTTGCCAAAATTTGAGGAATCCAGGCCTTTGTAAGCGTCTATGGTCTTTATCCCAAAACCAGGGTTTATAATCACTAAGTCAAGGGCGGGAAAATTGTCCAGTTTTTTAATTATCTCGCCCCTGCCTTTTGCAAGAGCAGCTCCTCCAACAATTGAAAATGGGACATCAGAGCCAGTTTTTGCAGCGAACTCAATCAATTCATCTATAGTTAGATTAAGGTTCCATAACCTATTTAATCCTTTTATGACAGCAGCAGCATCTGTAGAGCCGCCGCCAAGCCCTGCTGCAATCGGAATGTTTTTCTTTATTTTTATTTCAACTCCTGCGTTGACATTAAAATTACGCTTTAGGAAGAATGCTGATTTAAAGACAAGATTCTTTTTTTGAGGAATGCCTTCGCAATCAATGCTGATCTTATTGTTATTCAGCCTTTTCATTGAGATATCATCTGCTAAATCCACCTGCTGCATAACGGATTCTAACTCGTGAAAGCCGTCTTTTCTCTTTCCTAAAATATCCAATGTCAGGTTTATTTTTGCATAAGCTTTTAATTGCATTTTATTTCCTCTTAACGCCCACTATAACAAAACACTGAATGCCATTCCCTTTCCCGAATTCTGTTAACTCTTCTCCTGATGTTGCAGTAATCCCGATCTGGTTGTCATTTATGCTTAACAATCTTGACAAGGATCCTTTTATCTTATCTTCAATATTAGATATACTGGGGGTTTTGCATTCTAACGCAATTCCGATATTGTTTATAATATATTCCTTTTCTTTTAAGATGTTTAAAATAAATTTAAGGTATTCCTTGCTGTCTTTAATGCCTTTTTTGCACATATCGTCTGCATAATGGCCTATTGAGCGCTCTCCAATTGAAGATGCAATAGCATTAAATATGGCATGAAGGATAACATCTCCATCAGAGTTTGCCTCTAAACCCCTTTCATTTTCTATTTTAATCCCGCCCATCATCAATGGCTTTTCCTCATTTGCGAACTTATGGGAGTCCTGGCCAATGCCAACTCTGATAGAATCTTTCAAAAGGTTTGCAAATTTAAGATCAAGAGGATAGGTTATCTTGATATTTTCAGCCTCGTTTTTAACAATCTTAACCCTTTCTCCCAGCCTTTCAACCAAAGCCAGGTCATCTGTGCCATAAAAACCATCTTTAACTGCCTGCTGAAATGCTTTTTTGGCAACACTATATTTTATTGCCTGAGGCGTCTGCATGTTCCTTAGTTTGCTCCTGTCCAATGTTTTCACTACAAAATTATCTTTATCCACTTCCTTTATTGTATCTCGCGCTGGATTTGCAGGCCCTGCTGCGCCAAATTCATCTGCTGCCTTGATAACATCTTCAATCAATTTTTCTGAAACAAAAGGATTTGCTCCATTATGGATCAAAATGATGTCATCATCGTTTGCGTCTATTGCATTTAATCCATTATGCACAGACTCCTGCCGTCTCTCACCCCCCTCCACAATGGTTCTCACTTTCTTAAAATTTGACTTTTTTATTATATTAGTGATTTCTATCTTATCTCCTCTGTTGACAACTACAACAATGTCATTAATTGATTTGCAATCATCAAATGCTTTTATTGTCCAGTATATTATGGGCTTATCAGCCAGCGAGAGAAGTATCTTATTGGTTGTGTGATTCATTCTTTTTCCAGTTCCTGCTGCGGTTATTATTGCTATTGCCATTCTTATAGGCCGTATTCTTTGATTATGTTTACATCCTGGATCGGCGCTTTAAACTGAACTCCTATCATATAACCTCCTTTGGTATTAAAACAACTGTATACTGCAGTTCCAGTTATTTTATATTTGCGGCCAGATAATGCCCATGGATACTCAGTTCCTGGATGCAATTCAATTGGATAATGCACTAATGCACCACTACAGCTCAAATTAACCAGCTTTCCAATATGGCATCTTTGTAAATTGGTGTCAATAATCGCTTCTATATTCAGCTCACGTACATCCACTCTTGGGCGATCTCTTTGATTTTGAGCGCTTTTCCGAGGGTTTCTTAATAACCTTGCTAGTACATTAAAAACATTTCCCATTTTTCCTTAACTTCCTTATCAACTTCCAAAATCTCATCCAGCTCAGGATTCTTGATTACCTTATGCTCGTCCATCGCTTTTCTAACTGTCATCGGAATATCTACAAAGCTGATCTTGTTTTTGAGGAATGAGGCAACTGCAACTTCATTAGCTGCATTCATAACTGCCGGCAATGTTCCCCCAATCTTGCCTGCTTCATAAGCGTATTTTAGGCAGGGGAACCTTTTTTCGTCATACTCTTTAAAATCAAGGGATTTTATTTCTTTCAGGTTTAGTGATTTCAGCTGGTTCTTTATCCTTCTTGGATAAGCCAGGGCATACTGTATAGGAATCCTCATGTCAGGCAATCCTAACTGAGCCATGACAGAATGATCATTAAATTCAACTAATGAGTGGATTATTGATTGAGGATGGATGATAACTTCAATCTTTTCATAAGGAATACTATAGAGGAAATGGGCTTCAATAACCTCAAATCCTTTGTTCATCAAAGTTGCAGAATCAATTGTGATTTTTGCTCCCATATTCCATGTTGGGTGTTTTAGTGCGTCTGCTGCATTTAGGTTTTCTAGGTTTGCTTTGTCTCTAAAAGCACCTCCTGAGCAGGTAATTATTATCTTGTTAACTGTCTTGATGTCTTCACCGTTTAAACACTGGAAGATTGCGCTGTGCTCTGAGTCAATGGGCATTAGCTTGACATTATTTTTTTTAACTTCATCCATTATTATGCTTCCTGCAGTGACCAATGTTTCTTTATTTGCTAAAGCAATATCCTTTTCTGCCTTAATTGCTTTGTAAGTGGGCATCACTCCAATTGAGCCGACTAAAGAATTGACAATAGTGTCTGCATTGTCAATTGTAGCAGCTTTTATCAAACCGTCCATCCCTTTGTGGATCGGAATTTCTATTTTTAGGTTATCTGCAGCCTCCTTGTCAAAAACGCAGACAAGCTCTGGCTTGAACTCCTCAATCTGCTTTTTCAAAAGTTGGATATTTTTATTTGTTGTCAAAGCAACTATCTTGAAATCATTAGGGTTTTCTCTAACAATATCCAGTGTTTGGGTTCCGATGCTTCCAGTTGAGCCTAAGATTGATAGTTGTTTCATTCTTCTTTTACAAATTCATAAATCTCATGCTGTTTTTGTGAATTTAATGCAACATGAATTTCTCCAGTTGATTGTTTGACTATGATTAAGCCATCACCAACAAGCTCTTTAATAGCTTCTGAAGTAACTTTTTCTCCTCTAAGGTGTTTTGGTATACATTTCTTTAGATTAGTTAATTCAGTATGCCTGCCACCCCAAATCTCGAGATTAATCAATTTTCTTAAAAATCTTTTCATAATAAATATCTTATCCATAGGCAGATGGAATAGGCGCTTATTTATAAAAGTTAACTCTAAATATGGAACTGATACGTTCCAAAATAGAAACATTTAAATATTGGTTCGTTTTAACGTAGTTGTATGGAAACGCTATTTACTAAAGCAGTTGGAGACACACCAAAAATAAGAGTATTAGAGTTCCTGATTGAGGGCAGAGAGCTGGACTATTCTATCTCTGACATAGCAGAAGGAGCTGGCATTGGAAGGACAACCTTATTTAGGCTATGGGCTGATTTGATAGGTTTAGGAATCATAACCCACACCAGGGATATCGGAAATGCCAAGCTTTACAAATTAAATACTGAAAACCCATTTGTTAAAAAATTAGTAGAGCTATTTGACTCATTAGTTATTGAGCCGTTGAATAAAAAGAAAAAAGTGATTACGGTAAGCTAGTTACTGGATTGATTGATATGTTGTTGTATGCCTCCTTTTGGTCAAAATGTTTATATATGCTCAATTTTATATTTAATATAAATGGCAAGATTTAATCTCAAAGAAAAAACATTTATTATTTTTGTAATTTTGGTTATTATTCTAAATTTCAATATGGTCATCGGAAGTTTGTTTAGCATTCAAACTTTTCTCTATGCAAAATTTTTGTTGCTATACTTATTTTTATATTTGGTTTCAATAGCCCTTCTGTTTATCAATACAAATAAAACGAAAAAAATTGCTTGGGTTCTTGCATTGACAGCTTCTCTAATCTTTTTGTTCAATCCTATGCATGTGCCAACAAATCCTAGCTATATGTGGGGCTCATTCATTTCGTTAATCCAATCGTTAATATGGAAAGATTTTACGACAGCATTATTGCAATTAAACAGAAGCCTTATCCCTCTGTTGGTATCCATCTATTCTATTTTTGAATTAAAGAGTTATAATAACAAAAGTTTTGATAAAATTATGGGTATAACATTTATTGCGTTATTGTGTTCTTATTTGTTTGCTGATAAACTATCCTTAGGTAATTTTGAGCTGACTGGCTATCTCAAACCGTTAATGATTTTTATTGCATACATTTTAATAATCATTCTGTGGACTAAATTCGAAAAATAATCTGTTAGAGAATTAACATAACTATTTGATCCATTAGTTACCTAGCCTTTGAATAAAAAGAAAAAAGCAATAGTGATGAGTTAGATTATTAATAATGCTCCATTTTGAAACATCAGAAACCGCCACTCGCAATCCCTTTGCTTCAGCTTATGGCAAGAGGGCGGTTTCTGAGTGTGCTCAAGAACACACCCTGCCCTTCAGGGCGGCGGTTCTTGACAACTCACATCTAAAGAATAACCCTATCAATCTCTTCCATAACAGAATCGATTATATCATCTTCTTTCAATTTTTTAATTATTGCTCCTTTTTTATAAATAAGATGCTCTCCTTTGCCCCCCACAACACCAATATCTGCTTCCTTTGCTTCTCCTGGCCCATTGACTTCACAGCCCATAATTGCTATATGCAATGGTTTTTTTATTCCAGATGTTTTCTCCTCTAATTCTTTTGTAACTTTTATTACATCAAAATGAGCTCTTGCGCATGTTGGGCAGCTTGTTATATCAATGCCCCTCTTTCTTAATTTTAGTGCCTTCAATATCTGCCATCCAGCTTTAACTTCGTCAACAGGATCAGCTGATAAGGAAACCCTTATTGTGTCTCCAATGCCTTCTGCAAGCAAGCTTCCAATCCCTACTGCTGAGCTTATTGTGCCGGAAAAGCTGGAGCCTGATTCTGTAACACCTAAATGCAGAGGATAGTTGCTAATTTTTGAAAATAATTTATTTGCTTCTATTGTCCTTACAACATCATTTGCCTTTAACGAAACCACAATATCATAATAATCCAAATCTTCTAAAATTTTGATGTTTCTTAAAGCAGACTCAACCATTGCTTTTGCTGTAAGGCCGAATTCTTTCTCGATATCTTTTTCTAAAGAGCCTAAGTTAATGCCAACTCTTATCGGGATGGAATGTTCTTTTGCAGCTTTAACAACCTCTGGAATCTTATTTCCAATATTGCCTGGATTAATCCTTATCTTGTCTACATACTTTGCAGCTTCAACTGCTAACCTATAATCAAAATGAATGTCAGCAACCAATGGAATGTTAATGTTATCTTTAATCTCTTTTAAGGCACTTACTGATTCCATATCAGGAACAGCTAACCTGATGATCTCGCAACCAGCTTCTTCCAGCCTTTTTATCTGGCCTATTGTTGCGTTGATGTTCTTTGTATCTGTGTTTGTCATAGACTGGACAGTAATATCTGCATTGCCTCCTATAAGCGCATTTCCAACTTTTATCCGCTTTGTTGATTTATTTCTCATAAATCCTCAACCGCCTTTACAATATTCTCTTTGGTTAAGCCATAATTCTTCCTTAAAATTTCCAAAGGACCATGCTCAATGAATTTATCAGGAAGCCCTATCCTTTTTATATTTGCCTTTATCTTATTTTTCTCCAAAAGCTCTAATAATGAAGAGCCAAACCCACCTTGCAAAGAGTTTTCTTCTATGGTGATTATATTTTTTATCTTTTTTGTTAAGTATAAAATCAATTTTTCATCTAATGGCTTAATGAATCTTGCGTTTATAACCATTGCTTTTATGCCTTTTTCCTTTAATTCCTTTGCAGCTTCAATTGCCTCATAAACTAAGTGGCCAACTGCGAATATTGCAACATCAGAGCCATGCTTTACAACCTCTGATTTGCCAATTTTTAATCTCATAGGAGTCTTGTCCATTTTTGCACCAATACCGCAACCTCTTGGATACCTGATTGCCGCGGGGCCATTATAGTCAATGGCGGTTTTTAATAAATGCTGCAGTTCATTTTCATCTTTTGGAGCAGCAATAACCATATTAGGTATGTGCCTTAAAAAGCTTAAATCAAAAGAGCCATGGTGTGTTGGCCCATCTTCTCCAACTAATCCTGCCCTGTCAATTGCAAAAGTAACATTCAGATTCTGCAGGCAAACGTCATGTAAAATCTGGTCATAACTTCGCTGCAAAAATGTTGAATAGATTGCACATACAGGCTTAAAGCCTTGGCTAGCCAAGCCGGCTGCAAAAGTAACAGCATGCTGCTCAGCAATGCCAACATCAAAAAACCTGTTAGGATAGTTTTTTGCAAATTCCTCAAGGCCAGTTCCTAATTTCATTGCAGCTGTTATTGCAACTATACTCTTGTCTTGCTCAGCCAGTTTTGTCAGCGCTTTTGAAAAAGCAGATGTAAACGTCATATTAGTGCTGCAATTAGTGTCTTCTCCATTGTAGATGTTGAACTGGTTTACGCCGTGGAATTTTGCGTTATTGTTTTCTGCGTGGCTATAGCCCTTGCCTTTTTTTGTTATCACATGGAGCAAAACAGGGCCTTTTATTGACTTTATGTTATTTAATGCTAATACCAGCTCATCAAGATTATGGCCGTCAATAGGCCCGAAATAATGGAAACCCATTTCTTTGAAAAATAACCCTTGGGCAGACATTGCCCTGATCCAATCTTCTAATTCAAAGGCTTTTTTTGCAGCAATATCTCCGAATTTTGGCAGTTTTTTCAGCAATAGCTCTGTCTTTTGCCTTATTTCATGGTATTTTGGGCTAGTAACCATCCTCGTGAGATATTTGGATAAGGCTCCGACATTAGGGCTTATAGACATCTCATTGTCATTCAATACCACTAATAAATCTGTTTTTAACGCTCCTGCATGGTTTAGCGCTTCAAATGACATTCCGCCTGTTAAAGCTCCGTCACCAACCACCGCAATTACCTTATAATTTTCATTTTTTAAGTCTCTTGCTTTAGCAATCCCAAGGGCAGCTGAGATTGAAGTAGAGGCATGGCCTGTGTTGAAAGAATCGCAAATGCTTTCTTCCCTTTTCGGGAATCCTGAAATCCCTTTATGCTGCCTTAAACTGCCAAAATTCTTGCTCCTGCCGGTAAGAAGCTTATATGTGTAGCTTTGATGGCCAACATCAAATACGATCCTATCTTTTGGAGGGCTGAACACATAGTTTAAGGCTATTGTCAGCTCTACCACCCCTAAATTTGAGGCCAAATGGCCGCCATTTTTTGAAACTGTTTTTATTATCCTGCTTCTTACTTCTTTAGTTAGCAGCTTTATCTGCTTTCTGTTCAATAATTTTAGTTCAGATGGGGAACTAATCATATCTAAGAAATTTGTTTCTATATCTACTGAAAATTGGCTATCCATGATTCCCCCAATATGCCTATGTTATTGCAGAAGTGTTTATAAAGTTTTCTTGACAACGATTAATGACGAGGATATACTAAGAAAAAGATAACTCTGGACGATAGTCCAGAGTGGTCGGATTTCTGTGATGCGCGTAAGTTTTACGAATTAAGACTCAAGTATCTCAAAACCGCTTATATATCCTGCTCCTGTGATCCACATATCTTACCCATATCCTACTTGGATTATTGGTTATGTCTATTAGAACTCGATAATTTCCTACCCTAACCTTATATTTGTAGTTCTCATCTTTTAATGTCTCAATCCCTCTGCCTGTGTCTCCCACTTCTCTCATCTTTTTAATTATCCTTACAGCAGTATTCCTAGGTAATTTATCTAGTTGCTTTTCTGATTTAGGGTCGTAAAGAACCTCGTATTTCATAAGAAATTCTTTTCTATTTCTTTTTGAGTTTTGAATTCAGAGACAGGCCTATTCCTAGATTCATCTATTTGTTCTTTTACTTCATCTGTTAACTCGAACTCAGACTCTTCTAATATTTCTTTAATATAATCTAGTTCTTTCTTTAATACCAGGATGTTCTCATTAATTTTTTCAAGGGTGACTTCTGTCATTGTATAAACAAATAATGCCCCTTAACTTATATACTTTTCGCTGCCTATACTAGTTGTTACATAATTTATATGTCAGAAATATACCACCAGCCTTTTAGAAATCAGAGATTTCTAATAACCGAAAATATAAACCATTTTAGCAGAATAGAAGGATTGAACGTACTGAAAGTTTAATCAATTTCTTATGCTTTCAACAACCACGGCCAAAAACAACCTTGTCCAGGTATAACACAAAATAAATAATATCATTGCTATCGTCAATAGCAGGATAGTCCTTTCCAGTAGAAGGTACATAATCAATCCTAACAAGCACAAAATTACTATATTTATGAAGTATACTAACAATATATAATGAGCTTTTTTAATTCCAATCAAGAAGGTTTGTTTTGCCAAGTCTTTTAATTTTAGCTTGCTGGCTAAAGCATAAGAGATGAAGATAAAATAAAAAGGTATAACAATCAAAACAAGCCAGAAGTAATTAAATGACAGCTCTTCTTTTAATCCGCTGCCTGCCTGCATTAAAATGATGAATACAATAAGGCTGTACACAATAGTTATTGCAGCAAATCTTCCAATGTAAATGAAAAACTGATTTAGCTTCTTTTTGTTGATTAGCTGATCAGTCAAAGCCCATAGAAGGCCCCCTAATAGAATGTATATAATCATGCTAATGGCCACTAAAACACCCACATTCTTTATAACCTCTTGAGAAGCATTATAAAGTTCAAAAGAATCCTGGATTAAGTCTCCCTGCTGCAGGAAATTCTTAGCAACATCCTCATCTGTTAATTGCTGCTTGTCTAATGTGTCAATAATTATTGTAGCACTATCCATTATCTTCATCTGATAATAAATATTGACATAGAACATTAAAACAATAAACACAAACTGCAGGATAAACAGCAAAGCAAAGAGATTCCTGTGCTTGTTGATCAACGTGAATGTTTCTTTTATTGATGAGGTTATTGGGTTTTTCATTGTATTTTAACTAAGATACTCACTTTTGGTTTTGAATTTGTGTTCTGATTGCAGGTATGTTAGTAAGCCAACTGGTTCTTCCTGAATCGCCTACATAAGCATGGTTATCTGATTTACAGTTGTCACTTTTGATATAACCTGTACCTGTTGCAATCTCATTTATTGTATCTTGTCCACAGTTGATATAATCGTTTTTTATTAGGCGATAAAACGCGTCTATCCCCTCTTCTGCTGAACCATATGATTTATAGCCCCCGCCTTCTCCGCCGGCGGTTATCCCAAAGTAATTGTATTTGTTAAGAGCAATATCACTTGCACCATAGGCACTTTCAAGCATTGCGACAGCAGCAGCAAAAGCAGGGTCAACTCCATATATTCCTCCTAAATCAAAAAATTTCCCAGCTTGCGCTTGCAATGTTGGATTTTTAGTAACCTTTTCGTTGAAATAGTTTATTAGCTGTTGCCTGATAACTGTGGGTGTGGTAACTAACTCCTTGTCTTGAGCTGCAGTTGCAGCCTGCCTTTGCGCAGGAGAAGTAATCTTGCCTTCAGTAGTTGTGTCAGAAGGTTTTGGAACAACCCTTATCTTGTAAACTTTCTTTTGGATATCATTCTGGTAGGTAACAGGATCATTCAGGTTGCAGTCCTCAAAGCTGCTGTAATACTGCTGCTCGCTAAGGTCTCTCATATGGAACAATTCTACTGTCAGCGTTTTTAATTCAGAGAAATCTCCAGGAGCTGCTACCACAATATTATCGCTGATTGCGCCTACTTTGCTTACAATTCCTTCAGTTGATTTTTCAGTTGATTTTGGAAGTTGCACTCCGGTAATCTTGATGGTAACCAGTTTACCTTGTTCGTCGTTTTGTTTCATGAAAATAGCCCCATCTTGTATGTAGACATTTGGATTTTGTTCTTTATTTTGTTCTTCGAACCACTTAGTCAATTGTTGATGTTTATTATCTATTCCAAGCATGTCTGGGGATGTAGTGCTTATAATAAAATCTCCATCATTGCCCCCATCTTCAAACTTGACTGACCAACGGACTTCCTTTACATTTTCAGAGGTTACTATGGATGCAGTAACTCCTTGAGGCACGCCTAACCTTGAACGCGCGATTTCGAGATTAGGAACTAGCTGGATAGGCCCATATTCATGCAAGCCGTCCACATCAATAGCTAACACTTTATCAACGCGAGATTCAAAAGCTGACTCTAAAACAATCCTCATGCATTGGTCTTTGCCTGATGATCTCCAGACTGTTGGCTTTATATCTAAAGGTTGGCCTCTTGTGAATTGCGTTTCTTGGTTTTCATTTGCTTGGACATCATTTTTTTCATTAACAAGCTTAACACCTTGTATGTATGAGTTGCCTTTCTGGCCAAAGAAGACGTCTCCTGAGACGCATTTGAATGTTCCGCCAGATGCATCAACATAGCAGGCAGCAATATCTTGCGCTGTCCTGTCTTTGATTGGGAAATAGAATATTCCATCATCATGGCCGTCTGGGAAGCAATTTTTAGCAATATCACCTTTAATATTCCTGCTAGTCCTTAATACAAACTTGAGATGATCAAATCTGTATGGAGCCTGGATAACTTCGTGATAATCCTTGTTTTCCAAAACATTCTGCTTTAATCTTTTTCCATCATAGAACTTCCTTACTTGTTCTCTATCTAGGCCAAGGCAATCGCAATTGCTGCCTTCTGGATCACCTTGCTTAGTGCAGTCAACGCCACTATATCCTTTCCTTTTATCGTCTCCATAAAGCTCGTTATTTGAGACGCAGCTTAAATAGATGTCATAATCATCAAAATCACAGCCAGGATTAATCAGCCATGAAGTCCTGTATTCATAGCTTGAATAGCCGTTGAATGGATCAAATGTCAGATATTCTCTAAATGGCAAGACAGGCTGCACCAAGGTTGCAAAAGGCGTTTGGTAAGCGACATCAATGACATCTTCCATGCTAAGCTCCCAATCATAGCCGAATGCAGCCAAGCATACTTTTCTTGCAACAGCTTCTTCACTTTCACCTAATAAATTTGTGGCAACTGTCCCTCCATATTCCTCAGTTATTTCATTTAATGACTCGCCAACACCGCCAACTAAAGCTTGGGTGCCGCCTTGCATGAATGCTTGCACATCACTAATCTGAGCATTGTCATCCTTGCCCCAGCTGTCCCAAGGCATGCAGCCATCCTTAAATGTAACAAGCACTTTCCAGATTAGAGAACAAACCCATTGAGAAAATAATTCTTTGCAAACGCCTGCATCAGCAGTTCCAGTTGTCCTTACCTGTATAAGGCAGGCCTGCAAAGCGCCAAGGATATTTTTTATTGCCTGCAACCTATTGTAAATGCCGCTTATGCATAAGCATTGGAATGCTGCCCAATGGTCTTTTGCAGGATTGTTCATTAATTTTTTTCCTGATGTAAAGAAACTATTGAATCCAAAACAAGCTGGCAAATCCCTGCCAGAGACATACCTATAAGGGTTGTATTGATTACTCTCATCTTTTGTCTTGTATTTTATATGATAATAACGGTAGTCAAATGCAGGATAATCAGTAGTTCCGGGTTCAACTTCATCGAAGACCTCGCATAATTCAGAATCTATTCTTTTACCTTCTGCGCAAGCTTTGCTGCTGCTTGATTCTTTGAAGAGGTAATACTTTCCTGTCTGGCTTGCAGTTCCTTTGCCAATGCAACAGCATTCTTTTGTTTCGCTTAATGTTGTTCCTGTTTGTTGAGGATCAGTTTTTACTGCATCAGCTCCTTCATTGCCAAAGACACAGTCAGAGGTATATCCATAGCGCGCTGTGCCATAGTTCATATTAGCATTAAATTCGAATTCCTTAGTTGGAACCTGTTTTGGAACAGATTTTACAGTACCAAGTGCTTTAAATGCTGTTTCTCTCTCTTTGCTTCTCTCAGCATCAACATTGCTTCCTAAATCAATGCATGCCTGAGAATTTCCGCAGCTATAAGCAACATCTCCTTTTTGTTTGCATAGTTCTTCGCAAGTTTCTGCTCTTGCTGTGTAATATCTATCCCCTATCTCTCTTGCCCATATATTACCACTTCTTCCAATAGTTTGTGATTGAGCAGAAACAACTGTGAACTTGTAATACTTATCTGAACTTCCTGTTTGCTCCTTTGTTTTTACAAAAACAAGGCGCTCTTCTATACTGCCTTGTTTGACTGAAGCTCTATAACATTTATTTGCTGCTCCTTCATCGTTGATGACATCTTGCTGCAAATAATCTTCTTTAAAGCCACTACACTTAGCTTCGATTAAAGTCTGCCCGAATAGTGATTTATCTTCAACATCGCCGCATTGCTTTGTCTCTTCAAGTGCTTTCTGTTCCAGCTGAAGATCTTCGGTATCTTGAGTCCATTTTGCAGGAGCGCTGTGGCAGAATACTCTGTCGCAAAGCCACCTGTAAGTTGTGTATAATTTAGCTTCAATCTCCCATGCAGCAGCGCATTTGTCGCAATCTAATTTTAGCTCTGCATTTGTTAATGTGTTTTGCTGCTGTTCCCAGCCAATGCCTACTTTCTTTTCACCAAATGGGCAAGCCTGCTCTGACGCTTGCCTATCTCCTTTAGTGTCAACAAGTTTTTTGACAGAATCCTGGAAACCATCCCAGTAGCACTGGAATCTTCTGTAAACAGTCAATACAAATTTGATCACAAAAGAAGCAACACAGCCGATTGCAACATACTCTAATACAAGATAAATCTTCTCCATCACCTTATCTAAGGTTGTGATTGTATCATTTATCCAATTTACAGCATCGTATAAAAGCCAGTCAGGAAGCACTTCCTTAAAATTTATTTTTGAGTTATCGACAACATAAGTAACAGGCTCGCACATTGTCTGCACTTCAGAAACCTTTTTGCCTTCAATCTCATGCGTATAAGTCAACCTTATCTGGAATGGGAACACCATCTCATTGTTTATTGATTTCATAAATTCTTTCCAGTCGTCTTTAAGGAACCTATTGAAATCCTTGTATGCGCCTAGATGGCAGGCAACATACCATGTTGTTCTTTCTTGATTTGATTTTGCAATGCAGCCAGAAGGCATTATCTGGCAGCTAACATTATATTTTTGGTCAGCATTCCTTATATAATCATCACAAGCCTTGCTGAAGGAAACGCTGTTTACTATGGCATTTGTTCCATAACCCCTATAACTGAAATTCAGCAAGAAATAAATTGTTTCAGTTCCTTCTGCAATCCTTTCTGTGCTTAAGAAAGTGGGGCTTTGGTAGTCATTTATCGGAACAATATCATAAGTCATATTGCCAGACCAGCAAGTTACAATGCCATAATTAGCAATTTCAGCAGCTCTTTGGCCGCTTTCTTCAGTAACCATAATAAATACGTCACTTTCAACAGGAACAGCAATCTGGCCGAATTGGTTATAATGGCGGTTCATGTAATCGTTTACATAGCGGTCTCCAGGAGGCACCATTGTAATATCTATAGCTCCTCCGAAAATAGATGTCAGGTCAACATGCTCAACCCTGAAATAGCCATTCTCATCAGCAGTTGTTGAGAAATCTGCTCCTGTATCGCAATAATTTCCGCTTGATACTGCAAATCTGCAGTCAGCCCTTAATCTTGACTCGTCTAACTCTTCAATATCATTTAATAAGCCGCTAACCTCAACACTCTTGTTTAGATAGCCTAAAGGAGTCCTCTGCACCCACAAATCAACTTTTGCATTTGGCTCTGTCTCTCCTTCTATTGTCACATCATCTGCAAAATTCTCATAGATTCTTGTATGGGTTCTTGGAGATGATATCTTGATTTTAGGAGGTTTTGTATCTAAAGTAATGCTGTCTTCAAGGAAAGCGGCATTTCCTGAACTGTCTTTGGATTCTACTTTTATATGATAGATGCCATCTCCCTTATCAAACCTTAAATTGATTAAGAATGCGCCAGTAACATTTAATTTTTCAACCAAGCCAGTTTCAACCCTCTCGCTAAGATTGATTGCTCGGGGCATAATTGTGTCAGGATTTCCCCCTTCTAAAGTTTTGACAACCAATGGATCGGATTTCTCTCCTTCATTTCCTGACCTGTCTATTGCACTAATCTGATAAATGTATTCTGTATTGGTTTTTACTTTTACATCAACAAGATTGGTGTAGCTTGAAGGCCGAGCAGTGGCTATTGGGCCAATATCATTCCTGTAAATGACGTACTGCTCAAAATCCTGCTCATTATTCGCATCCCATTCAAGCTCTACTAAATTACTGCCTATATCTGTTAATTTTAAGCCATTAACTTTTGCTGGCGGATTTGTATCTGCAGAGGTTCTTGTCATGTAGACATTGACTAAAGACTGCTCACTAACACTTCCTTTTAATGTGGCGTTTCTCGTGAATGCATATTTCGGCAGCTTGTCTAATGTGAGGATAGGCGCGTTAATATCTACAGTAATATCAGAATCAACCTGGTTTTCATTTCCAGCTGAGTCTTTTGCGTATATCCTTATCTTGTTATTTGCCTGCAGCCTTACTTTGCTGAAAGAGAATTTCCCATCCGCTGTTTCAATGTTATCCATCGTTCTTGCAGACCCGCTCATGTCATTCACATAAAGCATGACCTTGGATCCTGGCTCAACCTCTCCATCAATGTCAATCTCATAGCTGGTGTAATATCTTGGAAGGATTACTTTAATGAATGGCTTTGTGATGTCTGCTTTTGTCGTGAAACTGTAAAAATTGCCGTTGTTATCTTCGGTGATTGTATCAGTGCCGTCGCTTGATATTGCGCTGAAATAATATAATGTGTTGCCTTCCAGATTGGCCAGCTTTACAACATGAGCTCTTAACTTTTCATAGCTAGTTTCTAAAAGACCTAGAGCTGTTGTTTTTCCATAGCT
Source organism: uncultured Methanosarcinales archaeon (assembly GCA_964550945.1). Classification (GTDB taxonomy): domain Archaea; phylum Nanobdellota; class Nanobdellia; order Woesearchaeales; family CAZKBD01; genus CAZKBD01. The sequence continues at coordinate 37,773 of CAZKBD010000001.1, read as the reverse complement.
GACTCTGCTGTCGCTTTCTACATCTGTTGTCCATTCAATTGTAGCATTTTTATCGTTAAAATCGCGCACCCTGACAGAATTTATTGTAAGGGCATCAACAAACGATATAGGAAGCAATAGCATTAGCTCTATTATCAATAATGCAGTTAGTTGAATCCAAGCTTCTCTCATCTTATCAACTCTGTTGATGGTATTTGCTCTGAATGCTTTTCGATCTCAGCAATATATTCATATCTTTTCATCTCATCTGTCTGCCTGGGCTCCTGCTCTATGACATGGAACCTTGCTGATTTTGCCTTGTCAAGCTCTTTTGAGTTTACACTCCATTGCGCCTTATAGCCTCCAATTATATCTTCGCCGCTTATTAAATAAATATCCACATCATAGGCCTTATCTTCTTCAGCTGATAATATAATTGGAGAGCTTTCATTGTTTGGATAAAGGCCGTATGTGTTGCCAAGCGGAGTTTTTATCATGATTAATGCCCTTTCATCACTTTCAAGATTTTGCGCTGCTGCAGGGCTTAATGAGGAATGTTTTACAACAGTGTAATTATATAGCTCTTTTATAGGAGCCATATGGAGGGTATAACTTTTGTCCTCTTCTGCCTGTATGAACATCTGAGCATCTGCATAGCCTTTCTTTGTTCCTTTTATAATCCCTAAAACGCAATAGGGCATTGGTTTTTGCAAGCCAGCTGCCGCTCCAAAGCTTATCCATTTGCTTGCGCCTAAATCGCATTGGAATGCTCCGCATACAAACGTCAAGTTAACATCAGCAATATCCTCAATTGCTTTTGAGCTATTGCTTACTGTGAATATTGTGATCTGATGGCTGGTGTCGCTGCAGAATTCCTCATCTGTCAATTTCTCTGTTCCTTCCAGGATATTTGAGCCGGAATTGTATCTTGCTGGCTTGTTATGGTCTATGTTTACCTTAAAAGGAAAACTAAAAGTATAGCTGTCATGCTCTTCTGTTTTCTCATCTGTGATGGTTGCCATGGCAGGATATTTTACGTCATAGGTAAAATGCCATATATGCAGGCAGAACCATGAAAGCATCTCCTGGCCTTTCTGGGCATTTGATTTCATTATCTGGCCATTGCTTGGCCTTGCATAGAACTCCATTGGCCAGTTTTGATCATAGCTAAAGCTGATGTGAATGTTTTTGTCTTCCAATGCTTTAACATCCCAGATATAATGGTAGAAATAATAGCTTTCATTGAACACCTCTGTTTTTGAAAAAGGGTTTGGGACATAAATATTTTCATCATAGCCTGTGTTTTTGATCCTTATATAAGGAAGGTTTACTTCTAACAATCTTTTTAGTTTACTCCTTACTTTTGGCACTTCCCATATCTTTTTTGAGCAAGTGACCTCAACACCAGTCAATGGGATAGAGCCATCTAAAGCCATCAGATCAACAGTTTTTTCCTCTAAAAACCATTCTGAGTCTTCTGTTTCCATAATCATCTTTGCAAGGTTGTATACTGTTTCCAGCCTTACTGGCACCTTAACATTATAATCTGATTTTAGCTTCACTCTTGTGTCGCCTACCTTATTATTTACTAATAAGGGATATTTTACTTTAACAGCCACATCATTCTTGTCAAATTGTGTTGAGGCTGTTATCTCTCCTAATTCCCTTACGCTGAATTCGTCTTCGAAACTTTCAAAATCAGCAACGCAAATCTTTAACTGGTCTTTGACATATTGCGATATCTGGCTTCTTATAAAATCTGCTGTAGGGATAGACATAACCCCATCATACCACCAGTAAGGGAGCTTTACATCAACTAGTGGAGATATTTTTAAGTAACTTTTAGGGTTTTTTTCGATATTTTCCGGTAGCGTGATATAGCCTCCGTTAAAGCCAACAGTATCAATAGCTTCCTGCGCAGCATCTTTAATGCATTGCTCAACAAAACTCCTTACTGGCTCTGTCTCTTCTGTTGATATCTCAGGCTCCCCTATTGCCAGGCTATTGTAGTAAAGATATGCGCCTATTGCAATTAAAATTATTAAGCCAATAATTATGAAAATAGTCAGTTGAGCTTTCTTGTTAAACATTATTGCCTCTTTTTTTAATATGTCAGAAATATACTATAAATATATTTCTGAGCATGCTCAAAAACCACCATAAAATCATGGTGGCTTCAAACATGATACCAATCTATGATGGGTGGTTTTTGACAAAAAAGAGACCAGAAAAACCTTTTGGTTTTTCGCTGCCTCTTTTTTTATTGAATATTGTATTTTTCCTTTAAAAAGTTAATTATTTTTTCTTCCACAAATCTAGCTTTTTTAAGCGACTTTTCCGAATCTTCTTTTTTGTATTCTTCGCTTGGGATCCATATTGGCCTTATTGGGTCGCCAAACAAAGGATAGCGTGATTTCAGGCCGTGCCTTTCCAAGTATTTAGCTTCTTCAGCGACCTTATCCAGGCTATTGAATCTTGAAAATAACAAGCTGAACTTATCAGAAACTTTATGCTCATCAGTGATTATTATGCTGTTTAAGGCTAATACTGACTTTAAGAATTTCTCAACGGCCTGCTGTGAATGAAAGACAGATTTGCTGAAAATTCCTTTTTCCATCAAAACTTTAGCTGCCTTTAAATCCTCTCTTGCATCTATGATCAATGCATTGCAGATATCCCTATACTTTGATTGCAAGCTCAGGCACCTCCCAGACATTTTTGATCTTTTTAGCTCCCCACTTTGCCATATTTTTCCTGAATAGGCTGATTGCATCCTGAAAATAACCATTGTCATAAACTAACCTGAAGTTCTCGGCTAAGCCGAATAATAAAGGCGCTCCTTCATTTACTGAGAAGGTAAATTCTTCTTCAGTCAATAGTTCGATATGCACAGGAATGCCAAACTCAAAGCCTGCTTTTTCAATCTCTACAATTGTGTCATCTCTTTTCCTCCAGTCCTTTTGGGCTGTTTTGCAGATGACTAATATATCAACATCAGAATATTCCCTGGCCTCATATCTTGCCTGGCTGCCAAACAAAACAATCGAGCTAAGCTCCTTCCCAAATTTATCCTTGGCCTTTTTTTCTATCTTTAGAATAAGATCATTTACAGGGTCTGTCTTTATGAATATTGACTTGAGTTCCTTGAATATCTTAAAGTCCTTGTTAGCAAAGAAATACTGGAGATTTGCCACTCTTTCTGTTTTCAAAAGGCCTATCTTTTCAAGGCTGCTCAATTCTTTTCTTATAGAGTTTATATTCTCATTTGTTTTTCTAGTGAGCTCCCTAATGTAGAATCTTTTCTCTACATTGTTCAAAAAGATCTTCAGCAATTTTCTTCTTGTTTGGGATGTGATTAATGTCTCAATCATCTGTATACTTTTTTAATTCATTTGTATACTAAATGTATTCAATAGTATATAAATCTTTCGAATCAGAACTAAATAAGCCTTTCTGCCTGGTTCAGCCCGTTATCAGAGCCATCACCGCCGCTTTGAGTGGTTTGTGTTACAGCTTCTTCATAACTCATAGGCCCGCCTGTATATTCAGTGATCTTATTGCAAACCTCATCGAAATATCTTCCTCCACCAGCATCAATAGAATCCTGGAATTTGATGCATATCTTATTGTAAAGATGCTGGCTGTACTGGACAATTATTGCAGAGCCTGTTCTTTGGAATGAATTTCCTTCTTCTAAAGTGATGTCATTTTCATAAAGCTCTATTGTCCTGTCTCCAGACAGGACTATATTGAATTTCATCTCCTTATTGCTGTTTGCAGGGTTTCTGGCCATCGCTGATATCTTGTAGATGTATTCCATCTGGATTCCAGTTTCATTGCCATAAATCATGGAAGTTCTTTGGCCTTCAATATGGGCAGCAAGCTCTAGCATCCCGTATGGGGACTGGATATTAAGATAGCTTTTACCTTCCATGTCAGAATAGGATGAGCATAGCTTTGAAGTCCAGCAGTCAGCTCCGCCTAGGAGCACTGTTTCGCAGAAGATTTTATCAACTCCTTCTCTCCATTCAGCAAAAGCGTCATCATCCATGAATAATCCAACAAACCTCCCAACTCCGGGAGTTTGCAGAGCAGCCATAACATTCTTCAATTTAGTTCCAGCTTTGTAGTTTTGCTGCTTTGCTTTGAGCAGATTTTCATCATGAATAAATTGCTTCTTTGTTTCATCCCAAAATAAAACATCTTCAGGGCTTCCGTCCTTTAGGCTGTAAACTGTTTTAACTTTTACTCCATCTTCCATCTTTGTAGCTGCTTTAGAATCAATCACCTTCTTTCCTTTTTCATCGTAATGGGATCTTTCCTCTGTTTTTGTGTAATCAACTTCTTTGCCGTCTTTCATTCTTTTTGTTTCAACTGATGTAGAAGTTACTCGATTATTGGCATCCAATGTTGTTTGTGTTGTTTGTATTTCTGTGACTTCTGTGTCGATTGGCGTTCCACCTTTGCCTGTTAATTCTTCCGGTGCATATTTGTCAAACTTTTTGTTGTAGGTTGTTTTGACCTTTTCACTTGTTGCATGGTCAGTATAATAAATTGTTTCAGTTGTAGTTTGCGTTTTTTTGGCTGAAGATGAAATGGTTTCTGTGACTACGGTTTGCCCATTCTTTTCACTTATTATTCCTCCTCGCTGATAAGCATCAGCTTGTTGTTTGGTAAGAATGGCGAATTTTTCATTCTTTATTACCTTAAGTGAATCTATACCGTTTTTTTCGAAATTAGCCCATAATTCATCAAATTTATTCTCATCCACAACCATTGTGCTACCATCTAACAAGGGTATAACAACGTATGATTCAGGTGGTTTTTCCTCTTTTGCTCCAGGGCCAATAGCAGCGGCTCCTTCTTTTGGCTTGACAATAGTTGCACCAAACTCTTTTGCAATCTCTTCAATGGTTTTTTTCTCTTCAGTAGGTGGGACTGGGGTTGTTGTAGGTTTACCCGCTTTTGATTGGTCATAGACATAAAATTTTGCTTTATTTGGGTCGATAGCTATTTTAGGAAAGGCTGAATCATAACCCTTAACCCACCCGTTGGCATATTCTGTTAGAGGTACAGATTTAACTTGAGTTTTTTCACCTTTGCTATTCTCACTTCCTGACGACCACATCCATTGGTTTGTTGAACCATCCCAATAAATTAATCCTGTATGCCTAACATCAATTCCATCTGGATTTGTAGTACTTTCTGTATAAGGTTGCCCAAAACCAGCATAGTACACTTGCGACTTATCTAATTTTGATAGATCTAAACTGCTAGGAGAGCTAGCTGCTACTTGGGTTCCAACTTCTGGAAACATAGTGCTCCCTTTTGTTCCCTTAATAGATATGCCTGCGTTTTGCGCTGCACACTTAACAGCTTCAACACAGTTCGCTTGTTGTCCTTCAACTGATTTAATATTAGCCACAGTAATTCTTTTAGTGCTAACAGTAGCAGTTGGAGTTGGAAGAGTAGAACTACTATCAACCCAGTTTCCACTTTTGTATTGGGTATATTTGTAACTCCCGTCAGACTGTCTCTGTCGAGCAATTGCTCCTTCTGGAATGTTAATATCACTCATCTTTTGACCTTCATACTCAACTTCTTGGGTTTTTGTAGTAGGATTATAGTTATATTCCCACCCATTTAAGTTACCATCTGTACTAGGATCTGTGCCAGCAGTCCAAGATACAACAGCAGGAGCAGCAGCTGGTGGCGCGGCAGCAGGTGCAGGCGTGGGCGTAGGTGGTGGTGTTGGGGACTCATCCTTAATCCAATTTGGAAGAACCGTTCCTTTTGTATTAGGGTCGTACTTACTGCTATCATACGTGTCTTTAGTCTGAATTGGCTCTTTAGTATAACCAGAATTAGCATCATAATCCTCTAAGGTCTTATAGGAATCTATTTGACTATTAAATGGGCCCACTCTGTCATAATTTAATGTTCCAGTACCCCACTTACCCTTTTCTTTATTCCAGTGTAAAACTGCAAACCCTATATCAGGAATAGAATTGGTTAACCAATACTTTTCATTACCCTGCTGCAATAAATAACCATTAACTTTATTATCTGTGCCATACGTTTCTCCAGCTTTACTAATTGGGTCGCTGCTGCTGAAATAAAGGTTAAATCTATTAGAATTAACATCTCCAGAAACAGACATTCCAGTAATATTCTCAGACTCGAACATTGCAAAGGTGAAGATGGCCATGACTACAGCTATGAACAAGATTCCTGAGCTGAGTGATTGTGATCTTTTGTGTTTCATTTTAACGAAAAATTTATATATACAGTTTCATTATTACTGATACTATGAAACAAAAATCCTTTGCTGACACCGCTGAATTTAAAAGCCTTATAAAGAAGATTAAGGAAGCTAATAAAGATCCAAAATTCAGGGCTGGGATTCAGAGATTTATTAGATTGGCTTGTAATCATAGATAGGCCTCCTTAAATTTATTGAATGATACAAATTCTGGATTCTTCAGTTGATTACTCTTATTTACTTGGTTATATGATTTTAATGAATGCGAAGACAGCATGCTCTTATTGTCTTCTGACACCACTATGTCTAGATTGTGTACAGAAGCGCACGCAACTATTCGAAAATCATTTATTACCTCTTTTAAGGATAATGAGCCGCCTGCTTTTTTGTACTCCACAAAATAGTCATGCGCAATAATTTCTATAATACCTGTAATTTTAAGGTTATGGTTTTCTTTCTTTATGAAGCTGTCATAAACATTTAAAAGAAGAATCCTTTTGCTCTTTCCGTCCAATTTCGCCTCTTTGGATAATGACCTCAATTCATTTCGAATAATGGTGATCCCATATACAACAAAATAAGATGGAATGTGTTTTGCAATTCTTAGTACAACGTCAGGTTCTTCAATTAATCTCCCATATATGTTTGTATCAAACAGTATCCTTTTCATATCCATTTCATCTCGCTAACCTTAACCCTATTACCAATGATTTTATTCCCAGACTCGAACATCACAAACCCAAATACAGCCATCGCTATCAAAATAAACATCAGTCCTCCTTTCAGCGATGGTGATCTTTTTGTTTTCATCTTAAGTGCCATTTTAACAAGATGCCAGTAATCCTGGATATGTCTCCATAAAAGAGGTGGTTTTTGGCTATCTCTATTGCCAAAGCATTTTTCTTGTTCAAAGAGCCTGCAAAATCCTCAAAACTTGCATATTCTGCATTTATCTCCCTGTTGTGCCTCTTTATGATTTTGCTTATGCTTTCTTTATCAGATTTTCCGACTAAAATCAAGTCCATATCAGAGTCCTTATCATGGCTTGAGGAAGCAAATGATCCAAACAGTATTATCGCTTCAGTGTTAGGCACGATTTCTTCAATGACAATCTTCAGCTCTTTATTTTGTAAGCTATCTAAGGATAGTTTAACCTCTGACATAACCGCCATTAAGTTAGTTTTTAGGCTATTCAAGTTTAATGAGTATTCTTTATTTCTTCCTTTTAATTCATATTTTATGATGTCTTCTTTAACAAGCTCATTTAGATTGTTTAATGCTGTCTGGTGATTTGTGTTCAATAGCCTCGCAATTTCCCTCCCAGACATCCTTTTAGAGTAGTCTTTGGTGAACAAGGATACTATGTCTATTTTTTTAGACATATGTCTAATTTTTATCACCTTTTATAATTCTGCGCAGTTTTTCTCTTATTGAAGGAGTGTCCAGTTCACCCTTAATTTGTTTGCATTTCAGCACAAATTCTTTCACTTTGCCTTTATCGTCAAGGACTTTATCTTTTAGGTAGTATTGCGCATCAATCCTATCCTTTTTTAGATTCTTAATAAAGTTAATGTCATCATCAGAAAATTGGGGGATCATCTTCATCAGCTCAATCGAACAATCGTGTATCTCAGACTTTATGCCCATTTTCATCATTAGGGAATACAATGCATTGTAACACGCGTAGTATCCCATTATCAATCCCCATTTATCGTTTATTAGGTCTAATGAGTCCAGTGTTTTGTCAGACTCCTTCATATATTCATCACTTAGATTGTCATTAGGCTCAATTAAGGTTATGCCATTTTTTTTGTTGCAGCACCATTCCAGTTTGTTGCTCTCTGTTTTTTTATATCCCTCTTTAGCTTGTACTCCATTGGCCTTATTCTTCGGCAAGTTATCTTCTCTCATTTGTTATCCATCCCACTAATCCCTACAATATTCCTAGTAATCTTATTCCCAGACTCGAACATTGCAAAGGTGAAGATGGCCATGACTATAACCATGAACAAGATTCCTGAGCTGAGTGATTGCGCGCGTTTCATTTTAATCTTTTTACTATTTCTTTTTCAGATGGCAACTTAACTTTATATTCAGATACAAATATCTCTTTTCTCAATTCGCCAAGTGCGTAATGCACAGTCTCTTCATCCTTAGATTTGCATATTATTAAACCAATGGGTAAACGCTGCCCTTTCTTCAATTTATTTTCCTTATACCAGTTTAAGTAAGAGTACATCTGGCTGACATGGGAATGTTTAAATGGCTCTACCTTGACTTCAACAAGGATATAACACATAAGCCCAGCATGAAATAATTCCAAATCAACCTTATCATAATTGCCTGCAATAAGTATTGGAACTTCTCTCCTTCCAACAAAAAAGTCAGGGCCCAATTCCTGCAAGAATTTTTTTAACTTATTCAATAATCCATTTTTAAAATCCTCTTCTTTGTATTCTGACTTTAGATCTAAGAATTCAAAGTTATAAGTATTTTTAAAGATGTCTTCTGGTTTTATTGCTAGATCCAAAGGTTTATTCAAAATTAATTTGCCTATCTTCTTAGCATCATAATAAAGGCGATTTTTTATTTGCCTTTCTAGTTCCCTTGTACTCCATCCGTTTTGTACTGTTTGAGACTCGTAAAATTGCCTCTCTTCCCGATTATTTATTCGAACTAAGAGGTTATAATGTGTCCAGCTTAATTGTGCACTCAGTGCGTGCACTATTGGGTATACCTTATAAAATTGGATTATTTCAAAAATCAATCTTTTTTCAAATCCCAAATCCTTAGCCAAATTTTCAATTAATTTTTTACCATACTCTGCTCTTTCCTTATGCTGAAGTTCTTCTCTTATAATCCTATCTCCTACTTGCCAATATGTTTGAACCCTTATGTTATCAACAGCCTTATAGGCCTGTGCTTTGGCTTTGTCAAGCAAGAATTTTATATCATTAAGTACTTGGTTGTACCCCTCAAGTTCTATTGGTTGCTTTCTCATTTGTTACCTATCCCGCTAACTTTAACCATATTCCCGGTGATTTTATCCCCCGACTCGAACATTGCAAAGGTGAAGATGGCCATGACTATAACCATGAACAAGATTCCTGAGCTGAGTGATTGAGCTTGCTTCATTTTAGTTTAGATTTTATTTCATTGATCAGCTTGATTATGTCAGTTTTATATTGGGCTACTTCTTCTGGGGAGATGTCTTTCCCATAATAGTTTATTTTATTTCTAATATGCCTGAACCTATCGAATTTCTTGGCTAGTTCCTCTTCCCTACCATCCTTAAGAAAAAAAGTGAAAGCTTCGTGGCTGTAAACCTTATATCCTGCTTTTAATGCACACGCCTCTAAAATACTTCTAAGGACATCATAATAATTTGTGAATATTTTCCTTGATGATAGCTTATCTATCTTAAGCCCATCTAAGAATCTCAGATCTAATTCTGAGGTTTCGGTTATTGATTTGATTAGCTGTTCATCAATTGAAGCCTTTCTTACCATCCCTTTGGTTATGAAATCATCAAATTTCATCTAAATGCCTCCCAATAGCCATAAATCACTGACCCATTAACTAAATTATTAAGCAACCTTTTGTTTTTAGTCTTCATGGATTCAATCTCTTTTTTTGGATGTACAAAAATCTGGATAGTCCTCTTTAGTTTTTTTTCAAACAAAGCAACATCAACTGTTTTCTTTAGTGGAGTGACAACTAAAAGGTCTATGTCACTCCTTTTTGAGTCCTCGCCTTTATCAAAAGAGCCAAATAGCACTATTGCCTCCGGTTCATTATATTCTTCAACAAGGTGATTAATAAGACCGGATTGATTCAGCCTTTGAAGATTGTATGACCTTTTCATAGCCTTATAGCTCAAATTTTCAGTATCTGCCTTAAATAACACAAGATTGGTCATCTTCCTGGATGTGACAATCCCTCTTCTAAGCAGAATGTTAAGATACTTAGAGGAGGTGGTAGGTGACAATTTAGCCAGCCTAGAGATCTCCCTAGCATGAAACTCTTTCTCTGGCTCTTCCATAAACAATTCAGTTATCTTGTCCATTTTTTTGGATGATTGTCCATAATATTGGACAATTGTGTTTTTCTCTTTTTTCTGATGATATACCCTCTTCCAAAAATTCCTTGAACCCTTTTTCGTATATGCCTTCCATTTTAACTGTTAAATTTTTGGTGTTTATGACCCTTATTTTTTAACTATAAACAATATGCTTTTTATTCATCTTACTTTTCTTTCTCTTTTGAATCTTTTTTACTGCTGACATCATCAATCCTGCTGCAATAATCTCCGCCTTTGAATTTCCAATAATCCTTAGTGAACATGCCTTCCAAATCAGACCAGATGTCAAATATCAATCCTGCAATATCATTCGCTAAACAGCCGCTTGCAAAAACCCCTCCTTTTGGCACCTTTATAGAAGGCATGCAAGCTAAACCCATAACAGCGTCAACTATATTTAGCGGGCTTGACAAGACATTCTTGATCATTCCTGTAAAGAAATTCAAAAGCCCGGTAAACGGCAATAGCTGGAATATTTCTCCCCACCAATATTTGCATGTTGCATAATGCTTCTGGTCTTCGCATGCTTTTAATGGCAGCCCTTGTTGAACATAATTCTGCATGCAATCAATATACATGCATTGTATCTGCCTTAGTTTGTTTAGATTATAGATAATGCCTGGGATGCATAATGTTAGAGTGCTAATTACAATGCTGTCTTTTGGGTTTAACACACCGCCATCTTTGATGACAGTTTCATAACCGGTTCTTGAATTTGCCCATGCATGGACCCCATACTCGCCACCAATTCCAATGCTTTCAAGCAAACCATGGCTTACGCCGCTGCTTCCTGAAGGTGCAGCAGAGGGATCTAGTCTTGCCTCTTCTGGTTGAGGTAGTCTTGCCTCTTCTGGTGGAGGTGTGGCACCATCAGCACCGGTAATTGTTGCAACAACTTCTGCTGTCGGAATATCAATATTTTCTGGATCAATTACTTTTATGTCTACCTTTTCCTCACCAATGGGTATACTTTCTATTGTGGGTTGATTAGTTGCACTATTCTCTCCACTACTACTCTTTCCTCCGCCACCACCTTTTAAGAATCCGCCAACTGCAATCCAGTCTGCTGTGTTTAGAACCGTATGCTGCCATTTTCCTAATGACTGTCCAATTGGAGTATTTCCTATTCCCCACATCTCATCATAAAATAATCTGCATGAAAAGAATTTGCAGAACTGATTAACATATTTCTGCCAGCCTTCTTTGCTCAAAGCGCCCATACCAGATTGGGCAGTTTGTACTGCTTGCCTTGGCGTAGTTACAGCTTCTCCTAAGATAGGAATAACTTCCTTACCACTCAATGCCCAGGCAACAGCACCAACTGCGCCATATATCTTCATAATAGTATTAATCAATTTGCATATCTTCTCGCCATAGCCGAGAATATTCTGCATTGTTCCGACCCAATCACCTAAAAGGAAGGAGAAATCTTTTGCGTCTTTTATCTTGTCTTTAATATTGTCGCTTATCTCACCTAAAGGCATATTATAGAATTGAATATTTACAGTAACATTCTCAAATTCAGGGAATTTTGTCAATAAGTCATTAGTTCTTGAGAAAATGCCTAACGAGCAGGTAAACTGCAGATTAGAAATCCGCATTGGATCTGATCTCAAAACAACCATCAAGTATGGATTTCTACTGCCATTGCCTGCGTTTAACAGATTAATAGCGCTAACATAAGCAAGAGAATTATTCTGCATATCCTGGCAGCCTAAAAGGCCAAGCTCAACAGTTCTAACCTCTTTAGCTGCGCTTCTTAATGCGATATGGCAGTACACCTTGCTGTTAGTCAATGCAGAAACCTGCCTGTCAACCATCATTGGAGTGCAAATAACAGAGCTTGCCCAGTAATTAGGATTAGGATCCTCATCATAGCCAAGGGATTCAAAAGGATGGGTTATACCAGCTACATTACCAATGTTATCGACTGGACTGAAAATAATATCGCTGATGATATGGCCAGAAATGTCAATTGAGCTGGTTGTCCATGTGCATTGCTTTGTTCTTCCCACATCCTTGCAGCTGTCTGCAGCAACATGGTCAGCTCCTGAAACAAAGCTAGAGAAATCAGCATATGCATTTGAGATGCCGTTTGCATCGCTAAAGCTGGCAACAACATAAATCTTGTCTCCTGTTGCTGTGAAGCCAGGGCTTGTATCATTTGCGCCGCTAATTGATGATATATTCACGCTAATAAGAACAGGGCTTATCGTATCTGCAAAAAGTGTTGCGCTAAACTCAGCTGCGCTATTATCCAGCTTGTCTTTAGCCCTGACTTTTGCTGTTATGCTGCCAGTTCCAGCGCTTATGCTTATATTTTCCCAGTAACATTTGTTATTACTGCAGTTGCCAATCACAGAATTATCTTGAATATCCAATACCGCTTCAGCTAATCCAGCGCCATCTTCAACAATATCAGCATAAAAATTATTCAGGCCAGATATAACATAATAGCTTCCATTATAGGCTATATCGGTAGTTAGCGAGCTAACAACAGGAGCAACATTATCATAATACAGTGTGTTTAAAGTTGAGGTCTTGGTTATATTATTTCCAGCAAGGTCAACTGCATTAACTGTTATCTGAGGGGTTATATCAGCATTGGCTCTTATCCAAACTCTCCAGAGGGCAGTCAAACTATTGTTGCTGTTTATGAATAAACCAGGCGCTTTATCAGAATATGCGCTTTCATTGTTGAGAGACCTTAAATCAGCTTTAACTGAACTTTGGTTTATGTCAGCCCCAATAATGGTGGCATTCACAATGGCATCTGTCCTGTCTTTAATATGGGTTATTATGCTGCTGTTTAAGTCAGAGATCACAATATCAGAAATCTCAGGCGCAATACTATCAACTTTAAAACTATCACAGGCAACTGAAGAAACTTGCTCAAAACCATCATATACAATAGCACATATTTTTTTATCTCCATCGCTTGCAGCGCTATAGTTATAGCTGCCAGTTATCGTGCATGAGCTGTCAAGCTCTGTTGTGCCAGACAGATTTCCTGCCAGATCATTCTCATAGAATTCAATGCGCTTCAAGCCAGAGCAATAAGCTGTGCTGCCACTAAAATCATAATCTTCCAGAGCGTAATTAAGCAGTATATTGTTAGCATTTCCTATTTTTGGCGACGCAGCAAACGAGCTAATTGAAGGGCTTTTATCATCAACCCTGACATTGGCATTAATGCTTGCAACTATCCTGCTTTGATTATTATACAGATTAACTGCAAACTCATTAGAGCCTGAAAACCTTCTTGTGCCGGTTGCAGGCGCAACTAAGATGCAGTCATAGCCTTCCATTGCAGCGACACAGCTTGTGAAGTTAACATTCCCAATCTTAAGCTGCCCTTCATTTATTGGCTCGCTGTCAATAGCTGCTGTAACTTTTACTGTAAGCTGATCATCTGCTTTCAAGTAGCCATTAATCCCATCTTGCCCATAAGCTTCTAGATTGTTAATGACTGCGCTTAAAAGCAGAATCTGGCCATTTTTAGAAGCAACTTTTTCAGCAGATATAGATGTAACTTTGCCAAAATTCCCTGTTGTGATATCATCATTACCAATGAAACTGCTATTAATATTGCGGTCAATCGCATAAACATTAGAAACATAGGCAGGAAGCATCAACACTAGGTAAATCATTGCTAGTGTTAGTGTTTTTTTCATCTTACTCCAGCCTTGGCTTTAAATGCTCTGCATATGCAGCTGAATATTCATCAGTTTTGGACAACTGCTCTAAATCTTCAACATGCCTGTCTTCTTCTGGTATAAGGTCTAATGCAGGAGCTGCAGCGAAAAATACAATGTTCTTGCTCTTGTCAAGTTCTTCTGCTTTGAACTCATATCTTAGATTTAGTCCGCCAGAAGGCCATGAATCATTAAATTCAACTTTAGGGATAGTGTATTCTTCATCGCCTATGCCAAAAAATCCGCTGCCGGTTTCTCTTTTTTCTGGAGGTATTACAAATCTCTGATTGTTGATGACCTGTATGCTAATATCATAGGTTCCAGGCGCAATTGTCAAGAAACTTTCTTCTCCGCCATAGATGCTTTGATTTCCATTATATTCAGCAGCAAAATTATGCTCTTCATCGCCTAAAGAGCCTACTCTTGTGATTCTTACAATAGCTTGCTCATCCCTGCCAATATCAACTTCGTTATTGGTGAATATCCAATTATCGCCTGCCCTAACAATCAATTTCTTTTTGACTTTGAATGGCTTTTCCATTAATGGATCTAAAACAATGTCAACACTGTCTTTCTTGTCCAACACAGTGCTTAATAGGTTTGATGTTGAAACATACCCTTCTTTCATGACAGTTACAAAACCTCCAATACAAACAGGCAGCTTTTCCTTAAGCAAGCCATTAGAAGTTGCTCCTATAATGCAGCTTTCATCAGCGCAGCTAAATGCGACATCAGCACCATCAATATTCTGGCCTTTTTTGTTTTTGACATTTATGGCTATCTCTCCTGAATTTCTCTTGTCAGCATCGCACATCATAGAGCCAGCTGCCATATCTATGCTTTCTAATTGCGTGAAATTATGCAGCATAACCTCATTATTCCCTATGTTAGCTTCCAGATAATACCTGAAATAATAACCTTTACCATCAAATGCAGCTGGGTCAAATATCTCAACCATCACTGGGAAGCTTATATCATAGGCAAACTCATATCTTTGGAGGCCGAACAGGGCAATGAAGTTTTGAGAAACAGATAAAGGCTTGCAGGTTTCGCCATCACAATTCAAATCAAAATAAATAGGAGTTTCAGGGAGATAATTGAAACTGGCAGCAAGATGATTATAATCCTGGTCAAATGGGATTATCATATGCAGATTGTATAATGCATCTTTGTAAGGGTCGCCAAAATTATACTCCTGATAATTGAGGGTATTTTGCGCCCTTAGAAGCTGTATATAGCTCGAGAGCATTGATTCAACATCTTTTTTAACCTTGCTTTTTGTCCATGTGATTTCATTGCCAAACTGGACTCTGGATTCGCTCATTGGAGGCAGCTTGTCTTCATCAAGCCCGGAAAATCCAACAATAAGCTGGACAGCATCTCTCTCTAAGAACCTGTATTTCTCCTCAAGATTAGTCATTATTGTGGCTAGCTCATAGATATCATTTAATCTGACTGGAATCCTGACATAGAAATTATTCATCTCTTTTGTAACGCCTTCTTTTGTGACAGCCAATGGATATACCATCACAAATAATACATCACTATCCAACACACTAGATGTAATGCTTATTACACCATTCTCGACAACATTTGCGTCTTCTTTAAATGCTTCAAAATTTCTTGTACAATCTTTGATTTTTACTTTGATGTAACTATCAAGCTGGGCTTCTATTGATTTAGGGCCTTCATTTCTTCTTAATGGAGGCCTTTCTGAGCTGAATTCACAATTTTTGATGCATCTATTATCGCTTTTTAGATAATACCAATAAGGAATTATGAAATCTCCAGGAAGCGAAACACCATTTGAGCTTGTTGGCTCTGTCGGATTTGAATTAATTCCGGAAGTTATTGGATCTATATAGCCGCCGTGGTCCATCGCTAACTTCAGTCCTTCTTCAGCAGTTAGCTTAAGGCAGTTCTCGACATAATTCTGGATTGGCTGGAATTCTATTGGAACTTTTTCAACTTTTGGAATAGCAGCTGATCCTTTCTCCTTTTCTGTTTGATTTATGCTGACATAAACAACAACTGCAGCCAGCAAAAGAAGGCCCAATATTATAAATACAGTAATCTGGCCTTTTTTGCCTTTTTTCATATTTCCTTTAGCCCTTTTTGTATCAATTCCAGGTCATACATCTTTTGCTCCATCAGTTCGCGGGCTAGCATACTCTTCTTTTTTCCAAGCTTTTTAGCTACTTTAGAAAGAAGCTCATCAATTTCTTTGCTTACGGTTATCCTTATCTGGACACTCATTCATTACATCCTTTCTAACTCCTCATATTTAAATCTTTTGGTTAAAATCTGTAAAATGGAATTTTAGCCATTATTTATGCTATAAAATGGATAAATGATGAATCATTTGGGTATAAAAATCTTTTAAAAAAATTCTCAGAAAAATTAAATTAGATTTTTTATACAAAAATTAGTATAAACTAAGTATCTTTTAAGTATTTTTTAAGCTATTATAATAATATTTTGCTAGATTAATGCCTCATTTATACTTAATATAGCCTATTTTTTGTAATACAAATAAACAAAACCTTTAAATAATTGAGATTAAAATAAAAACTATATGCCCCAAAAGCTAACAGTATACATCAAACAGCAATTAGACAGGGGCTTTGATATCAATTCTATAAGAGAACATTTGATACAATATGGCTATTCATTTAAACAAGTGGATGATACCATAGAAAACCTATACAGGCATAAGGAAGCAAGGCACACAATACACCTCTCAAAATCTTCTGCTTTGGTATTGATCTTTTTCTTTATGGGAATCTCGATAGTTATAGCATCTATCTTTATCTATATGTCTCCTAAGGGAGAAAAGGAGTACCTTCTTGACTTGGAAATTAATGCAGTAACCACTTCAGTAGAGCCAGGACAGCCTGTTGAATTCAAGATAAATCTTTTTAATATTGGACACGACCAAAAGTTTGATGTGCACTTAGTACACCAAATTATAGATACTAATGGGACTGTAGTATCATCATTAGAAGAGGAAATTGGAGTTATTACACGAGCTTCCAAGCTATCAGAAATAAGAATGCCTAGCGAAGCAAAGGCTGGAACTTATAAATTAGAGACTACTGCCAATTACCAGCAAAAAACAGCCTCAGCATCATTTGAATTTTCTGTCTTTACAACAGATATCACCAAAAATACTGAAACATGTCTTGATGGCATAAAAAACCATGGAGAAGAAGATATTGATTGTGGAGGCCCATGCACTGCATGTAAACAAGAAAACCCCTGCCCAGAGTGTGATGACAACAACAGCTGCACTTTTGATTATTGCAATGAGACAACGAATTTTGAATGCAAGCATGATGCAATCGAGCCATGCTGTGAGGATATTGGTTGCGAGCAAGAGGAATGTATAGATTGTGGGAAAAATGAATCTATGAACCTTCAGGAGAGAATGAAGGAGGTTAATGCTGTAGTTGAAAAAGACCCGCAAAAAGCCGCAAAATTATGCGCTGAAATTGAAGAAAATGCTGGAAAAGATTACTGCTTTAATGAGATAGCGCTTAGCTCAGCTAATAACAGGTTGTGCATGCAGATATCGGATATTGTAAGAAAAGATTCGTGCATAATGAATGTTGCGATAAATACAAATGACTATTCAGACTGCGAACTTATAACCAATAAGAATTTAAAGGAGTCTTGCGCCTTATTATCCAAATGAGACAAACATTAACAATAGCCCTAGACGAAATCAAGCAGTCTTTGAAAAACAAAAAAGTGCTTTTTTTATTATTTGTTTATGTAGCACTATTGGTATTCGGCATCAGCCAAAGTGTTTCATTTGCAATGAACTTCAGGCTGATCCTTATACAGGTATTTGGCTTCTATGGCAAAAGCGTGCCTTACACTTTAGTGCTGTTTTATTTTATGTCCATATTTCTACTGCCAGTATTCTCTTTATTGCTGTCTTATGATTGCATCTCTAAAGAGATACACAAAGAGACAATAAGAAATCTGGTTGTTGCAGCCAAAAGAAACTCGATAGTGCTTGGAAAGTTTTTAGGCATCTTTTTGATTAATATAACAATCAACTTCTTGATCTATATTATTGCTGTGTTTTACATATTCCAAAAAACAGGAGAATATGTGCTATTTGATGGATTCTTATTATGGCTTTTCCTTAGCATTTATTCTTTGTATTTTGTGGCGCTTTCTGTGATGACATCGAGCTTGACATCAAATCCACAAAGAAGCCTTTACCTTGGCTTGATTGCAAATGCGCTGCCTTTGTTTTTTATCAGCACAACAATCGGGTGGCTGTCTCCATACAAACATTATGTTGATGGATTCTATCTGCTGACTGACAGTTTTGGCAGGGTGTTTTCACCTTTGGCAATACTCATAGTCTCTGCAGCAATATTTATCGCAATAGCTTTAATGGCATTTAAAAGGCGTGAACTATGATAATTGAGACAAAAGATCTGACAAAAAAGTATGGGAAAAATATTGCGGTGAACAAGCTAGATATGAATGTGAAAAAGAATTCTGTATACGGGTTTATAGGAAGGAATGGAGCAGGCAAAACAACAACTTTGTCTATGTTCTGCAGGGTAAGATACCCTAATTCCGGCTCTATAAAACTATTTGGTGTAGACATAAACAATTTTAATGAAATCCAGCAGAGATTAGGGGCATTTTTGCAGAATTCGAGCTTGAATCCAGAATTGACTGCATTAGAAAATCTAACCTTTTTCGCAAAGCTGAAAAATGTGGAGAATGCAAAGAAAGAAGCGTCTGATTTATTATCTAAAGTAGGGTTGTCAAATACAAAGGTGAAGAATCTTTCACATGGCATGACCAAGCTTCTGTCAATAGCAAAAACATTAACAGGGGATCCAGAGCTTATTATTCTGGATGAGCCTACTAATGGATTAGACCCCAAAGCCATCAAACTAGTAAAAGACCTTATGAACTCTCTTGAAAACAAGACAGTAGTGATAAGCTCTCATGATCTGGCTGTAATAAAAGAGGTTTGCACAGATATTGGTATAATTGACCATGGGAAGATGATTGTTGAAAGAAAAATTCCAAAATCAGACCTGGAAAAATTGTTTCTGAAGTCAATCAAGTAACGATCAATGTCCTTTTTTCTCCAAATGCTTCATTAAATCCGTCTGTGCAGGAAATGCTCCAGGTATATGTGCCTGCAGCCAGCTCAACAGGCATTTTGACTTCTATATTGTTCCAGCTTAGGAGAGCGGATCTCTTATGCCATTCTTCAGTTGTGCTGTTGTACCATAAACTGCATGATAACTTTAATGCCATATTATCCTTTGGCTTATAAGTGAAATCAATGGTGCCTGCTGGAACAGATTCATCCCTTCCAGGAGAAACTATCTTTACTGTTGGAGCCTTGTCGTCGCTGCTTATATCAAATGTTATATAATTATTGTTATTAATATTTCCGAATTTGTCCATGCATTTGATGAACATATAAAATTTCCTTGAATCAGCATCTGTTATTATTTTTTCTAATGAGGCTTGCAATGCCCTTAATTCTCCAGGTGAAAGATCAGGGAAGGTGTCTTTGAGCATATCTTCAAATCTTAAATAATCACTGGCAGTCATGCTGTCTGGAAGCGCATAGCCTTGAGAGAAGCTGCTTATACTCATCAAGCTTTGTATCTTTTTGAGATACAATTCAATTGCACCAGGTATATTCATTGTGAGGTTATGCTCTTTACTGTATTGCCCTCCTCCAATAAATGTGTCTAGATATTCAGGCAGAGGAGCTATCCAGCATGTTGCATCCTGGTTTGTATTAACTTTTAATGTCATTACGCTATCCTGCCCAACTTTAGGCATTAATTTTTTGCCGACAAGTAATTTGGATTTCCAGGCAAAATAATCCTTTACGAAATTATAGCCTTCTGGCGCTTCTACAACCTCAACAGTTAATGTTGTCGAGCTTGGCCTTGGTGTTTCGCACTTGCCTATTCCTGTACTTATATCTTCATAATAATTGCATATTTTAGAGATGCTTCTACATCTGTATTCGCCGCATGGCTTAACAGGATCTTCATTGCATTGCTCGCAATCACCATCAGGAGGAGCGCCCCAAGGCAGGCAAAAGCTGATGCCAATAACATATTTCTTAAAATGTTTGTATAGCGGCCTTTTAGGGATAAGTCCAAAATCACATTCAAATATATCGCAAATTTCCCAATCTAAAACTTTATCGATGTAATCATTCACAAATCCAGTTATTTCATCAGTAGTTGCATGGGCTATGTAGGAAGAGCCTGGGTAAGGATGGTTGTCGTAATTTGCAATTACCCTATTATTCTTGCCTGTAGCTAGATCAATCTTGCTGTCATCTGCTTTGAGATTTTTATAATACAATATTGGACGTACATGGAGATCATAAGCAATCAGATCAGAATTATAAAATCCGGTTTCAGTTAGCTGGCCTAGATAGTTTAGATAATTTCCGCAGTCTCCTATTGAATAGCAGTATTGTGCAGCGCTGTCATCCCAATTGTCAGGGCAATAAGTTTTTGTGTCTGGGCATTCACCAACATCATTGCCAAAGGCGCATACATTCATCCCTTCTCCTGCCCAGAATCTAAATCCAGGAGGCACAATAGGGCCGCATCTTGGAACCAGAGAATTTTTGGTGTCAAAAAGCAGCGGATACCAGATGCAATCTCTTAATTCCTCATTCTGGCAGCCAATTAGATTATTTTGCAAGGCGCAATCCTGCCACCTATTTTCCCTGCAAACCGCTTTGTTGTCTTTTGTTGTGCATAATTCTTCCCTAAAATCCCTGCATTCTTCTGTGTATGTTTTTCCGTTTATGCAGCTTTGCTTGAAATGCCTTGAGCCAGCCCTATCAAGCCCTGCTCCAGAAATGCTGTCATACAAGCACCAGGTTTCACCATTTCGCTTATCATTGCAGTTGTTGCATTGTTGGCCATCACACAAGGTTGTGCCTGTAAATTCAGTTGGACTGCTGCAATCCAAGGGAGTTTCTACAGAGATTCCGCCTTTGGATTCGCATCTATTTTTGTCAGAATTCGCAAAGCAATTTTTTTCTGTTGGGAAATAGCAATAATTGTAAAGGCTTATCGGCTCTTCTGAGCCAATTAAAGCAACTGTGTCATAACCTTGTATTGCAAAATTGAATGTCAGATTGGTATTTGTCTCCTTTATGTATTTATTTAATCTATAAATAATATCTGGATAGGGCTTATGTTTTTCTATTATAACATTTACGCCTTTTTTGTACATCCATTCATCCTTGTCAAATGTCCTGTTCACTATTTCGCTATTTGTAATCTGGACAGCCAAATCATAAAGCCTGCCAAGAGGAACTTCAATCTTCTCAGAGAATGTTTCTAACTCAAACAAAAGCTCTCCTCTGGATATTTTCATAGGATAGTTTAGTGTAATAGCAACATCATCCACATTTATTGTTGTATTTATTGCTAAAAGGCCTGTTTCGATCTTGTAGTTTTGCTCGGTAAATGCGTCAAGATTTACGCACTTAAGGAATGGCTGCTCTATCAGCTCATTAATCTCCTGCTCCATGTCGTTTCTTGTTATAATCTTATTGACACATCCATGCTCTAAATCGTATGCGCATAGATATCTGTAAGGAGCGTTATAATAGACTCTTGCATCCTTTAACGGGGTTAATGAGTCTAAAGTGCCTCCATGCTTAGCAAAATCTATTATCAAAGGAATAGCTGTATCACGGATACAATTCTTTACGTATATCTCGAATGTGCCTTTTTCTACTTTAGGAAGAGTTGGCTTTATAATCTCTTTTTCCTGGATTTCTGCTTCAGGACCCCTCATAACTATCACAAAGCCAATGGAGATAATTAGCATTATCCCCAGTATTATAAATATGGTGATCTGAGATTTTTTGCTGATAAACTTGCACCTCTTTTTTAGCACAAATTGGTTTCTAGCAACCGCCATAAATAAATCTTTCGGTAAAACTGAGGATGTTGCGAAATACCCTACTTTGCTTACCAAAACCCCATACTTCGTATAGGAACTTGGTAAGCTCGCTTGGAAATGCATACATTTCCAACCCCTCACCTTTGCTTTGCAAAGCTGAGACGTCTGGCCTTTGCCATTGTTTGCTACGCAAACAAGGCAGTTGGAAAACCTAATGGTTTCTAACTTCTAGAAAATGCTAATCATTCTCCAGAAAACGTGGCACATACGGCTAGGATTTCTACTGAGCCTAAATCAAAAAACATTTATAAAGATAAGACATTCAAACACAAAATATGATAATTTACACGCCAGTAAAATATTATCAGATAGGGATGCTTAGACTAGGGACAGAGCCTGTTGCAATGACTTTGGCTTTTGCTATTTTTATCTTTTTGGTTATCAAGGGCCTGGAAAAGCAAAAGCTGAAGATGGATGTGAAGGAATATTTTGTCTTCTTCTCTATAGTGCTTTTTTCAGCTTTAGCAGGCGGAAGGATATGGTTTTATATTGCTCACTGGGAAGGCTTAAAGACAATAATTGATATTTTTAATTTGTCAAAAGGAGGGTTATACAGCATAGGCTGCATTATTGGCGGGGCAATAGGGCTTGTTGTTTATGCTTTAGTGAGGTTCAAAAAAGAAAAGAAGGTCTGGCAAATTGAGTTCGCAAGGATTGCGGATATAATAGCTGCTCCAGCTGCTTTGGCATTTTTTATCTATCGCTTGTTTGGCTGTACATTAAGGGGCGATATTAAGGGCGCTCCAACAGACCTTCCTTGGTGCTTCATGTGGCCTGATGGCATTTGCAGGCATCCTGCTTCAGGTTATATGGCTTTAAGCGCTTTGTTGATTTTTATAATCTTGAAGGTGTTTTTTGGGAAAGAGAAAACAGAAAAAAGCAAATTCGGAAAAAGGTTTGATGGAGAGGTTATCCTCTGGTTTTTGCTGTTATATTGCTTTGCCAATTTCTGGATTGATTTCCTGGTTGTGGGCAGGAGCGTGCCAGTTACAAAGCATCTTGGGATGAGTGTTGGGCAGTGGGCGGGGTTGGTGATATCAATATTTTCTTCTATCGCCTTGATACATTCCCATCACTTAATCAATAAATCTAAAAAGGATTTTAAAACATTATAAAAAGAGCAAGATAGAATGCCCCACGAAGAGGTTTATTGATTATTCTCAGATATCTCTGGTGGGTAAAACCCTAGTGTGTTTTGTTTTTGTCATTTCTCATACCACTCTGGCTTGATGTTGTAATTGTAATATCTGCCAAGCAAGGTTTCCTGCAATATTCCTTTGGCATACCTGAACATTACTTGAGCCTTTCCTTTTGCTAGGTTGATTGTTGCTGTTTTTCTTCTCTTTGCTCTTGACTGGAATTTTACCAGGTGCTCTTTGCTTGCCCTTACCCTGTTTTCATTCCAAACCATATTCAACATTAACGCATTTCTGCTAAGGTATTTGCTTCTCGCGACTGGATTAATGAAATTATAATACTTAAACTCCCTTATCTCGATAAGATTCCTCTTTTCAAGGTCATCGAAGAATTTTGTTCCTGGATTAGGGGTCAAAGGGATCGCAAGCCCTATATCAAAAGGGATATCCCTCAATAAATCGTAGAATCGCTTCATTGATTGCCTTGTCTCATTAGGTATACCATATATATAACTCGCAACTGACAAAACCTCTGGATAGCCTTTTACAATCTCGAAGGCTTTCTTTGTTGTTTCATATGAATAGCCCTTCTTGTTAAAATAAGCAAGGTCATCATTGTCTGTCCTTTCTATGCCAATCATCACTTGTTTGATTCCTGCATTTATTTGGCTTGCAAAGATTCCTTTTTGATGGTCCCTAACAAGGCAGTCTGCCCTCATCCATACTGAATGGTCAACATCAAGGCCAGAATCAATCATTAATTTTGAGAATTCTGAGTTCCATTTGGAGTTGACATTCCATGTTGGATCTACCCAGCAGAAGGTTTTTCTTTTGTATTTTTTAGCCAGATACAAAACCTCATCAATGGTTTTTTTTGGAGACTTTGTCCTGTAGCATGGTTTTACAACTCCGGTTTTAAGGTCAACCTGGCCAAATTGCTTCCACAAAATACAAAAATTGCATGAACAGCTGCAACCGCGGGAATGTTCGACTGCAACTAAGTCTGGATGCGACCTAGCTCCTTTACCATATAATTCCATAGGCAATAGGTCATAAGCAGGCAATGGCAGCTTTTCCATATCGAGCAAAGGCCTTAACTCAGTTTCAATTATCTTATTTTCATGCAAAAATGCTATTCCTTTTATTCTCTTTAGTTTTTTAATGTTAGGTTTTGGGTTTTTCTTGATAGCCCTTATGAGCTCCAAAAGAGTTTGTTCTCCTTCGAATCTTACAATGAAGTCGATAGGCTGACTTAATAGACTATCTTTGATCATATATGCAAAATGATTACCTCCTGCAATAACAATGCAAGAAGGAAACAAAGATTTGGTGATATGCACCAGTTTGATTGCTTCATGAGCCGAGACTGTTTCTTCTCCTACGCAAAGAATATCTGGATTTTCCCTTGAAATTATTTCTTCTGTTGTTTTCCACCCAAATTGTTGTACAGGGCAATCAATAATCTTTATGTCAAGTCCATCTACTCCATCCCTTAAGACAGCTGCCATTGAAGCAAAGCCTAATGGCTGCCAAAAGCTGCTTTTCTCCGAATGAAAAGGCCATTTATATCTTGGTGGTCTGACAAATAGTACTTTCATTCAAATCCCCCAAAAATATCCATATAAGCCTCTTATTAAGCTTTTCTATCTTTAAGGCGATATATTTTATGAGATATATTCTAGAGCATAACAAGATTTATATATCTCCAGTTGAATCAATGTCGGTATGGGAGATTTAGGAAGGGCCCTAATTAGATTGGGTTTTACAGTATCAATTTTGCTTTTGATATTCTTAGTTGCTTGTGATTGCTGCGGCGAATGCTGCGATCCTGAAAAATCTGATGACAAAAATCCTAATAAAGATGATACCAACAAAGACAGTAGTGCATCTAGTACATCAAATCTCGCAGAGAGAAGTTGTTATAAAGTGGGGATAAATGAGGAGGCTGTTCCTGATGCTGGCGCTTAGTGTATGGTCGGTTTTTGACCAAATAGATGGCCCATTTGCAGAAGGCTTTTTAGTGCATAATGGATGGGAAGATAGCAATAGTGGCACTTCTTCAAGTTGGTAATCAAGCTATTTGATTTATCACTACTCCCATAATAGAAATAAGATTTATATACTCCAAATTAAACTGGTGGTTATATGGGTAAAATAGCAAAGATTTTGATTATTGCAGGAATTATCACTTCTTTGTTGATAATGGTTTTCTTGACTGGATGCAGCGGATGTGATTGCTGCGGAGAATGCTGCAACAAGGAAGACAAAAACAATACTAGCTCTTCAAGTAACACTCAAGCGCCTGAAGTTATAGACCATTTAATAATAAGCTCTCAACCAATTAATGCCTTATGATATGCATTAGTTTAGCGATAAAATTCATATACCCCTAAAAGAAGCATTAACGATGGACAAAATAGCAAAGATTTTGATTATTGCAGGGATTATTGCCTCTTTGTTAGCTTCCGTATTCTTGGTTGGATGTAGTGGTTGTGATTGCTGCGGCGAATGCTGCAACAAAGAGGAGAAAAATGATGATAAGAAGTCCACTGAAGTGTCGAACATACCGCCAACTTACCAGCAGACCACAGCTCAGCAGGCTCCACAACCAGCTGTATGCACATATGCTTATTCAGCGTGGGGAGAATGCACTAATAGTAAACAAATTCGCACAGTAGCTTCTGCTGTTCCAACAGGTTGCACCGGAATACCTGCCACAGAGCAGGCTTGTACACCAGCTCAGCAACAAACAACCCCTACATGTACTTACACTTATTCAGCGTGGGGAGAGTGTGTGGGCGGCAAACAAACAAGAGAAGTAGCTTCCTCAACACCTACAGGTTGCACTGGGACACCAGCCATAGAACAGGCATGCACATCTTAATCCAGTAGCAGAATCCTAGTTAGCTATCTTCTTGATCGCTTAGTTCTATCAGCATATTAGAAATAGAAAAATATTTAAACAGGTTATACATTGTATTACATTGTATAATGGAAAAGATAGTAAAAAGAATTGGAAATTCTATCGGAATAATATTTGATGTAGATGATAAAAGGATCTATAATCTAAAAAAAGGAAAGGTAATAAAATTCACAATAGAAGAAGTTAGGGAACTAAAGTGCAAAAGCTAGTCGAATTCATAAAACAGTACCTTGAGCAGGGCTATGACATTGATAGCATAAGGGCCCATCTTATCAATTCTGGATACAGCCAGAATGATATCAATAGTTCGATTAGCAAGGCTTATTCAACAACACATGTAGTGCATCATCTTTCAAAAACAACGGTATTAACATTGTTATTTGTTGTGATAGGGCTTGCATTGGTAGTTGCTTCTTTGGTGATATACCTTAAACCTGGCCAGGAAGCTATTCTTGACATTAAGTTAGAGCCAGTGCAGACAACCGTAATGCCTGGCCAAGAGATTGTTTTCATTAGAGAGCTAACGAATTTCGGAAAAAGAGTTGATGCAACAACCAGCTATAGCCTGGTAACTATTGATACATCATCTACAATAACATCGTATCAAGAAACAGCTGCTGTTGAGACCAAAGCAAGCAAGCAAATAAAGATAAAGATTCCAGACGATGCTGCCCCTGGCAATGCTGTACTAAATGCTGTTTCTGTTTATGATGGCAAGGAAGCAAAAGCAGCTTTAACAATCAGCATATATGAAGAATCAGTAAAATCCAGCTGCACTGACAAGATACAAAACCAAAATGAAGAAGGCGTTGATTGTGGAGGGGCATGCAAACCATGTGAGGCAGAAAAGAAATGCCCGCCAAGCTGCAATGATTATGACCTTTGCACAGAAGACTATTGTGATGAAAATTCTGAATGCAAGCATAAACAAATTATGCCGTGCTGCGGCAATAACATCTGCGAAGAATCAGAGACTCCTGCAAAATGCTCTAAGGACTGCATTGAGCAGCAAACAGATATGTTTGAAGGCCTTACTTTGACTGAGACATTGGATAAAATCAAGAAAATCTCTGAAACAGATGTAAGATCAGCAGCAAATTATTGCGATATGGTTGATATTGCAATGTACAGAGATAGCTGCTTCAGGAACATTGCTGAAGTGGCAAAAAATGCCATCTTCTGCGACAAGATTGCAGAAGAATTGTCAAAAGACAGATGTTATGCATCTATTGCAAAAGCAAAAATTGACAGTTCAGCTTGCGAAGGCATTGCCAAAGAATCGATAAGGGATTCCTGCTATATGAATTTTGTTTTAGACCAAAAAGACTATTCAGTTTGCGATAAATTAGTTAATAGCTATCTAAGAGATTCTTGCCAGACATTAAACCAAGCGCAAGCTATCTAAGATATATCTTCTAGCCAAAGCAGAGTATAGTGCAAGCATGATAAGGACTATAACCACAAAGGTTATTCCCTGCGATACAAACAACATCAGATAATAGATTAGAGCAAATATAATAAAGCTGATGAATAAACACAACAGGGGCAATTTCCTAAACTTAAAACAAGATTTAATCCCTTTCTTAATCTGGCTAAAAAGGCTTTCCTTCTCGTTGAATAAAGCTCTTATAACAGAACTGCTGTAGATAAATAATAACAGCTCCAAAGCAACAATATAGTAGTTTATATTCGCCTTGAATAAGATTATAGTTGATGCAAGGATTATGCACCAGAAACTAACCCATAATAAATTAAGCAGCCAACTCTTCAAAAAATATCTGAAGCTGAATCTTTGGCTGGATATTCTAGACCAAATAAAGCCTTTTATCAAGGATATCAACGTAATTATTAAAAAATAAAAGATAATGCTTATTATCGCTGAGTTGATAAGCACTTTACGGAGTATATTTTGCGTCGATTCCAGCTCAGCTGTGAATGACTCAGCAGATGAGATTGCATCTCCATTATAGATAGAGCTGAGCTTTTCAAGTGTAGAATAAGTGCTTTCTAATGATTTGAAATTATCAATCATAATGAGGTTTAATGAGTATAAGCTGCCAGCTAAGCACAAATAAAACAAGATATCAGCAATTATAACGAACAAGAGCGTCTTATCTATCTTGAATATCCTAACTAATTGTTCCTTCATTGACTCTTTCAACTGAAACATCGCCTTTTTTTGATTTTAATATTGATTCTTTATAATAAACCTTGCCTTCTTTGGCTACTAATTTAATTTTTGAAAAATTATCAATATCAATCCGTTTTTTAGCGTTCTCCATACTGCCAAAATTAAGCGAGTCGCCTGGCAAACCTTCTACAGTCAACAAGCCGATTTCTTTTCCGTTATCAGCAGCCAGCAACATACCCTCGCTTATAATGCCCCTTAATTTAGCCGGCTTTAGATTGCATACAACAATTATATTCTTTCCCTGGAGCTCTTTTTCAGTATAATTTTTCCTTACACCAGCAACCAGCTGCCTTTTTTCTGTTCCAAGGTCTATTTTTAATATGTATAACCTATCAGCGCCTGGATGCTGCTCAACTGATAAAATTTTTGCAATTCTTAAATCAAGAGGGAACTCTTCCTTAATCTTTTCAGTTATCTTGTTTATCAATATCCTAGCATCTGCAATTTTATGATTCTTTAGCTTGAAATCCAGATCTTTCCACTTAAGGTTCTTTAATTTCAACTGATTGAATAGATTATCTGAAAAACCAGGCATCACAGGGCCCATTAAAATGCCGAGATCCTTTACAAGATTGACACAAAGCCCAACTATCTTGTGTGCTTTTTCTTTATCTTGCTTTATCAATTTCCATGGCTCATTATCCTGGAAATATTTGTTGCCAATAGCTGAAACAGCCATTACCTCATCAATAGCCTTTTTAAAGTCAAATTCTTCATAAGCTTTTTTTATCTGATCGAACTTTTTGGTTATGTTTTCAATCACAAGACTATTATCAATCTCTTTGATTTCAGAGTTAAAATTCTTGTTTGTGAAAGATAAAACCCTATAGCAGAAATTTGAAAGGTTTCCAACCAATTCAGCGTTTACTTTTTCAAGTAACAGCTCTTCGGAATATTCTCCATCGCCATCAATTGGCATTGATCCGGCTATATAGAAGCGGAATTGGTCAACACCATACCTTTCAATCTGCTCAAAAGGCCCAATTACATTGCCTGTTGATTTGCCCATCTTTGCCCCTTTTGACAGGATAAACCCGTGAACAAACAACAGCTTAGGCAGCTTAATCCTGGCAGAAATCAGCATTGCAGGCCAGAAAGCCGCATGAAACCTTAGTATGTCTTTCCCAATGATGTGGACGTCTGCCGGCCATATCTCTTTGAAGGTTTTTTCATCTCTTCCATACCCTGCTCCTGTTATATAGTTGGATAAGGCATCGCACCAAACATACATTATCTGGTTATCATCTCCTGGAACAGGGATCCCCCAAGGCAATGATGCTTTTGGCCTTGAAAAACTGATGTCTTTGACGTTTTTTAAGAAAGACAATATCTCATTTTTTCGCGCATTTGGGACTATCTTGTATTCATCTGATTCAATCTTTTTTGTAATCTCATCCTTGTACTTTGAAAGCTTAAAGAAATAGTTTTCTTCATGAACAAGCTCTATTTCGAGAGTCGGATGATTTGAGCATTTCCCATCCTCAAGGTCTTTTTCTGTTTTAAATGATTCACAACCAGAGCAATACATGCCTTTGTAATCTTTTTTGTATATATCCCCATTTTTTGCCAACTCTTTCCAGAGCTTTATTACGCCTGGCTGGTGTATATTCTTGTCGGTTGTTCTTATGAAAAAATCATAAGATGCGCTTAACCTTTTATATAAATCCTTGAAAGCAGCAACATTGGCATCGAGAAATTCCAGAATATCTTTTCCCTGCTTTTGCGCAGTCTTCCAGTTTTTTACTCCATGCTCGTCTGTTCCTGTCTGGAAGAAAACATCCTTGCCAAGCAGCCTATGAAATCGTGCAGCTACATCTGCCTGGATTATCTCCAAAGCATGCCCTAGATGAGGCGCTGAATTTGGATATGCGATAGCTGTGGTTATGTAAAACTTTTTTTTCATATTTGATTATACAATTGAATAAGAAACAATATATAAAGATTGCTGAATTTACCGCATATTAGCCTTGATTAGATTATCCAGAGCGCTTGTAAAGAATTCGCTTTTGACTAAAACGCCAGTATCATTATTTGGATCGATATTTGAATCATTTATCATAAATAAGGCTTTTTGCCGGTCAATGCTCATAAACCTTGCTTTTATGTCCACTTTCCTTATTTTGAACCCATTGTTTTTTATTTTAGGCGCATCTGATGGCAGACCAATCTCTATTGTTACGCCATTTTGCTTAACCCCTTTCAATAATCCCATCCACTTCTGCAAATCTTCTTTTGTAGTCACTATTGTTATGCTCTTTTTGGCGTCATTTACCATTTCCTTGATATGCCTTTTTAATTCGTTCTTTCCTTTTATTGCTGTGCTTAAGTCTTCTATGCTTACCTTTTCTATTCCTGACCTATGCAATAGCTGTAGCTCTCTGAAAGTGCCTGTTTCTTTGATAGAATCAATAAATTTTGCCTTTGTTTCAGCTTCCTTGTTGATTGATTTTTTTTGCCTTCTGATCACTTCCTCTGGCGCAACTGCAATATACTTTATCGGCTTGCCTAGCTTAGTTATAATAAATCCCTCTTTCTCTAACGTTTCAAGAACATCATAGCATCTTGAGCGAGGAACGCCGGAAATATCCGCCAATTGAGAAGCTGTAGCAATGCCCCTGCTTAGCAGAGCAGTCCATATCTTAACCTCATATATGTTGATATTGAGGTTGTTTTTTATTCTCTCTAAAAATTCCTTTTTGACAGGCATAGGATAGAGGAATATTAATCTGTTTTTAAATCTTTCTAATTTTGTTACTTAAAAGTAAAAACAAAAGAAAAAGGCTTATGGCCTTCTAGCAGCCCTTACAACCAAGAAGATTACCAGCACTATCACAAGCACTGCTCCTAGTATGATCAAGCTGATGACTGCAATCCCTTCAATTGAGAATGGCGCTACTGTTCCTTCTGAAACAGGAACTGCTTCTGGGACGTCTGTAGCATCTTCTCCTACTATTTCTTCTTCGTATTCACAGCTGCCATCCTCTCTAGTTGCATCTGGATTGTAGTTTAATGCTGTCTCATTAGTGCATCCTGAAATTATGATTGGCTCAACAATACAATCGCCTAAACTTAAGGTGACTGTTTTTGTTTCTGTATTGCTTCCTTCATTATAAGTTGCCTTTAAAGGAACAGGATAATCTCCTTTTTTTGCATTTTTTGGAATGGTTATCTCGAAGGATTTGCTGTATTTGGCTTCGTCGTCTATGGTGTCTCCATCCAAACTAAATGAGTCTTTTATGTCAATAGCAAGGTCCTTGTTTTTAATCTCCAGCTTGACATCTTCATCTTCTTCTCCAACATTCAAAAGAGCCACATCCAGATTAGCAAGATCCCCACATTTTAGGCCTTCATTCTCCAAGCCTGCTTTCGTGAAAATCACATTGTGTTTTTCCTTTTTTACTTCTAGATAAACTGTCCAAATGAAGCTTTGATCGGTTCCGTTTTCGTCGTCCCCTTCCACTTCAATATCAACATCATAAGTGTCCTGGTCAACCAGGTAAGGAATATCAAATGTTAATGTTACTGTTTTGTCTTTCTCTGGCTTTATATCGGTGATGTCTGCATCACTATCAATATCCTCGCCATCATCAATCTCCACTATAGTGGTTGTTACAGTGATATCTTCGATATTAAGATCCTGCTCGTTTGTGTACTGGTTTTCCAGCTCAACTTTAAATTCAACCTTAGAACCAGGGCTAGCCTCTTTTGATATGGTATCTCCATCATCAACTGTTGTGGATTTGCCATCAACATAAACTTTTAGGCTTTTTATATCTAGTTTTTGCGTGTCATTAGCAGCAAAAGCAATAGTGCTTAAGCCAGCAATCAAACATACTACCATCAACAATAAACCGATTTTCTTCATTTTTCCACCCCGAAATTGTAGTTTTATATGAATATTACACAGGATAATAAGGTACTCATATATAAACTTTTTGCTATTTTATAATAGTAATAAAAAAAATTTAATGCTTTAGTACCTTAATGAGTACGAAAATAAGGATAGCTGCAAATGCCAGCTCTCCAATCGCTATAAGGGCTATTGCAAGGCCTTTTTTGTTAACAACAGGCGCATTTACTGCTTGCCCTGTTAATTTAGTTGTTTGTTCCTGTTTTTTTTGCTCTTTGGCAATGGGTTGTTGCTGTGTTTCTTCTTTAGTGCACTCTACATTAAGATTAGCGGTTTCTTTTTCTAGCTCTTCGCTGTACAAAGCAGTTATGGCAATTGGATAAATGCCAGATTCTAGGCCTTCTGTTGTCGGGATAGTATAAGAGCTGCTATAAGGGCCTTCTTTTAGCACAAGATCCTCTTTGATAGAGATTCCTAAATCTTTGTTTTCAATCCTTAAAATTGTGGATTCATCATCAGAGCCAAGGTTCATCAGTCTTAGATTAAGGCTGGTTGATTCGCCGCATTCCAAAATATCTTCATCTAAACCAGCTTTCTCTATAACCACAGAGTGCTTGTCCTTATCTACCTCTAAATCTAAAAGCCATTCCAAAGAAAAATCAGTGCCGTCTTCCTGCTCGCCTCTTGCTTGGATAATGACATCATAGCTATCTTCATCAACTTCTAAAGGTATGTTAAATTTCAGTGTCTTTGTCTTCTTAGTTCCTGAATTTAAATCAAAGCTGTCTGTTTCTTCTGTTAGGTCATCATCAATATCCTCTATTGTTATTTCAGCATTAACCTCATTGATGTCCAATCCATTTTTCTTGTTCAGGTTTTCTAACTCAATCTTGAACTCAATCTCAGATCCTGGCTTGGCATTTTTTATTGTGCCGCCATCATTTAGGTTTCTTTCTTTGCCGTCTACTTTAACTTTTAGATCAGATATTGCAATCCTTGTTTCAGGGCAGATTTCGTCAAATTTAATCAAAGGAGGAGCTCCGGAGTCTGTAAATTTGTAGCCGATAACATCCCCATCTATGCCGCAGTAATGTCCGCTCCATGAGCTTAAATCCCTATTCCAGCAACCACCCGGAGCATCATTTCCAACAGGCATGTGCTCCCAAGTGTCATC
Source organism: uncultured Methanosarcinales archaeon (assembly GCA_964550945.1). Taxonomy (GTDB): domain Archaea; phylum Nanobdellota; class Nanobdellia; order Woesearchaeales; family CAZKBD01; genus CAZKBD01. The sequence continues at coordinate 4,481 of CAZKBD010000001.1, read as the reverse complement.
CATCAATATGTTGAAGTTCCAGAATTTGCCAGAATATTCGCAATAATCTCCTGAAATATCAGTGCCCTCGCCATTGATTTTGCAGATTAAGCTCCCATAAGCTGTAGTTGGAGACCAAAGAAGATCAAGGCCTGTTTTTTCTAAGATGACCCTGCCATCAGTTCCTTCATCAACAGTTACGCACTTTGTAGCTAATGAGCTATCCTCAAACTCAACTACTACGCCAACATCAACAGCAGATACAATGCTAACCACTACTAAAAAAACCAAAATATAGACTATGCTTTTCATTTTTTATCCTCCTTTGTTGAATCTAAACTCTATACTATCACCACTTTTTACTTGATACTGCTTCACTCCTAAAGGAGACTTAGCACCATTAACATAAAACGTCCAGATATACTCTTTATTTGCGCAGACATCATCGATGCATTCCAGATAATTGCCAAATGTTAATTTTACATTATGGCTAAACTTCAATAAATCTAAAGCATTAACACCATTAACTTTGTATTCTTGTGTTGTCGTGTTTCCTATTGATTTTACAGTTAAGGTTGTATCTCCTTTCGTGTTTTGCTCTTGGTAACTGCAGCCATTAATAATGAATGCAGCAATTATCAAAAAAATGATCTTATTGTTCATTGTCATCAATCTTGATCTTTGACCTGATCTTTTTAGGGAACTTTTTAAGCAATTCCCTGCAAATTTCCATCTCATCAAATCTTCCTTTTTTATTGATGAAACTCATTGCAAAAGGCAGAAACAAGGCAAATACAAGATTGGATAGCACATGTATAATGCCGAATGGTATCCCTGCGACAATTGCGAACAAAGGATTGCCAAACATCGCTCCCCAGCTTATGTTCATTAAAAATTCAAAAATAACTGTAGCCAAAACTGCTACTGTAACTCCTCCAATCAATTTTCTCACAACGCCCCATTTCTTATTCAGGAAGCCGCCTAAAAAACCAGCTATCCCAAAAGCTAAAGCTTGGAATACTGTCCATGGCCCTTGGCCGCCAAATACTAAAAAATTTGATATGTACAAAGAGCCTGCTCCAACAAGAAATCCTTTTTTCTTTCCGAAAAGCCAGCCAGCAAGGATTGCAAAGAATGTCAAAGGCTCTACACTTGGAAAGCCCTGCATTAAAGACCTTAACACAGCAGCGCCGAACATAAAGCTAGCTAATACTAGATATTCCTTAAGCCTTAAGGCGCTCATCTGCTTCTGCAAAGCGTGCAGTGCCATCCTCTGGGCTGATTTGGATTTCTGCTCTACAATAACAATTTCCTTTTTTTTCTTTTTTAGTTTTAATTTTTGTTTTTGCATTTTTTAAGCTGCGATCTTGAAAACAACCCTATTGGAAGAATCGTATCTTGCAGCATCGTTTTTATATACAATTTCAATGATATCTCCTGATCTCAATTTATAGTTATGTAATGATGTTGTGCCTTTTCCAGGCTCAACTCCGTTTATCAATATTATTATCCCGTTAAGTTTCATACCATGTTCATCCTTATCTCCAAGAAATTTCTTAGCTTCGGCATGATATTCAGCTATTGTTTCTAAATACAGACAAGCTTTTTCTTCTCCGGTTTTTTCATCAATGAACATCCCTGATCGTTCTTGGCCTGTCTCTGTATCAATATAACTAAAATCCTTCCAGATTATTGTGCCCCTAGTCAAAATATCAAGCTGCGCATAAACTGTATCTCTATCTAATCCATATTCAACGATTTCTCCAGTTTTTGTATTGAATGCCCTAACTTTATGTGTAGTCCCTCTTCTTAACGTTTCTTCTGAAACTTCTATACGTTCAGCAAGCTTAAATCCTCTTTGAACTTCTCCATTGCGAATATAATACTGTAGTTTAAAGCCAGGGTCATTATGATGAAATCTGCTATAACGCGTTCCACCACAAGTATAGCCATCTTTTCTTTGTCTGATATATTCTCTTGCTTTTTTAATATGGTCTATCTGGTCTGCGTAGCATTCAGATATTGAGCGATACTTTTGAATCATTTCCGGGTCTTTTGCATCAAATTTACCGTCCATCCATTGGATGATCTCCTCAAAACATTCAGAAGGCCTCTCACATCGCTTGATGGGGTCTGGTGCTTTCTTAAAGAACCTGTCATCTAAGGCTAATTTTTGATTAGCTAGTTCATAGCCAACACTTTCATACGGAGATTCTTCTGTTTCTTGTACAGTGTGATTACTCTTTTGGACCAATGCAGAACTTATAATAGCTTGTATGTCTCTGGCTCCCTCTAAGCTGTTATCATTACTTTGTGATTTAGGCTCGCTACCAACATTATCGGTTTTAGAATCAGTGTATGATCCACTCTGTGATTCTGTTTGGTGTAGCATTTGACTAATGCTCTCTAAGGAGGAATCAATCTGTGGAGAAAAATGACTCTTAGTTTCAGAGCGGTCTTTTGCCAGGGGTGTTATTTTTCCATATGAGCCCATCATTGATTCATTTGAAATCAGCGTTTCTAATTCAATTGGGTTACCTTGGACTGTAGGTGATACAGCAACAAACACATAGTCAATATTACGAGTAGTGGGGCTGCTATAATGCTGTCCAATCATATTAGCATAATCGGGAGAGCGCAATTGGATACCTCTATCCAAGAGATTAACATTTGTAGCGCTCATAAAACCTAAAGGTTCATGCTCTATAGCTGCCAGCATATCTGACTGCTCAATAGCCTTTGCAAAATCCACGTAATTATTAACATTGCTGGTTTCTGATTCAACAAATATTGGGGAGGCATGCTCTGGTGCACATATTAAAGGAACCGATACAGAATCAGAAACAATAATCAACGGTTCTATTCTATGATTTGTAAATTCAGGAGTCTGTTGTCGTGTATGAATCTCGGGTTGTGAATATTTATCAACAATCTGTGAGGTATCTGGATGAAGTACAACAACTAAACTAGGTTCAAAAGTTATTGGAGTATTATCTGTAGAGTATTTGAAAGGCACGATATTATCCGAAGGATCCATTAATAACAATCCTATTGGAATCTGATTTGAATCTAACCCAGGAAGCTGTGTTTGTGGTTGAAATTCGCTTGGTAGCGTGACTAATTGGTCGGATCTGTTTGCAAGAGGCATAGGGTTTATTCTGTCTGTATTGCTAATCTGGATTTGTTCATCAAAAGCCGGATCCAGATACGTTTCCAGCATTACTTGAGGTGTTAATCTAGGCTCAATAGCATTAGTGGGAGGTAAATATTCATTGCCAAGTGCTGGGTTACCTGGAAAATGTTCATTAATGACTGGGCTAGGGTGTAGAGCATAAGCTGGCATGGGTATTGTGTCCTGGTTTGTAGAAAAAAGAACAAGCGAGTTTATTGTGAGATCTACAATCTCATGAATCTTTGGCTGGGTTCGAGCTTCTTGTTGCAGAGGCATTACCCTTTCTTTAATCATGTTCGTAAGAGATGAATAATTATTATCACTCGCTTGAGGTTCAAGAATTGGTGCAGTGTAATCAATGGTGTATACGGGAGGTATACCTCTGTTACTCGAATCCGAAATCATTAAATGTCTATGGAAATCCCTTTCTTGTTTAAAGATGGCAGGCAAATAATAATCGCTTGCTTTGGGCATGAATATACTGCTGGTTTCAAATCCCTCTTGCGTAAATGTATCATAATGCATTAAAGAATAATTATTATCTAAACCTTGTTGTTCAGTGTAAATGTCTGATGGTCTTGCAAGAACCATTCCAAAATGCCTTGCTTCTGGTTGCGGAGCATATACATCAGCAGTTTGTTCTTCACTATGATAAGAATTATAAGGCTGTTCTGACAAATAAGAAGTTAAAGGCAAATGAGCGACATAGCTTGTAAAGGTTATGCCTTGAGAATAACCAGCTAATTCTGAATGGTGGTCTATTCTTACTTGAACATAACCAGAAGGCAGGTGTACATTAGAATCTGCAACAATCTCACGAGAGATAAAAGGAATTACAAAATATCCCTGAGTATTGCTAACTGCCCTGCTATATGTTTCCTCTACAACCTTTTTTCCAATGCCGCTAGGAGCACTATCTGACAAAATCCTCTCAACAAGATTTGGCTGGGTTTCTGATCTTGGAAAGCAAAACTCTGTTTCTTGTTCTTTCTCCAGCTCTCCAGAAGTCTGCCTTTCAAACCCAGTTCCAACAAGCATAGCTATTTGAGGAATAAAAAATAAATCATCTGAAAATGCCTCTTTACTAACAGCTAACATCAAATCACCTTTTTTATGAGAAATCCGCTCGGACTCCTCCACGATCCTTTTATTGCTTTGTAAGTGTTCCGGCTTTACGGCTGCGGGCCAGCGAGGGAATTTAACCCAACTTTCCTTAACAAAATAAGGTAGTATTAGGTTATTTAAAAGGATTTCTATACTGGACTAGATATTGCCCTAAACTGCAAAAACCCATATTCTAAAGAACCGCCATTCATAGACTGGCGGGATT